>CAZWED010000148.1:0-7913 GCA_964632645.1 uncultured Ferrimonas sp.
CCCCGTTAAAGAGCGAAAAGCCGGGCATAAGCCCGGCTTTATGACTGCGCCGTTCGCGGGATTATTCGCCTTCGAACTCGCACAGTGTCAGGACATTCAGCCCCAGTGCCTTCAGACGGGCTTCGCCGCCCAGATCCGGCAGGTTGATCACGAACGCCGCGTCGGTGGCTTCACCGCCCAGACGGCGGATCAGCTTAACGGTGGCGTCGATGGTGCCACCGGTGGCCAGCAGATCGTCAACCACCAGCACCTTGTCACCGGCTACGATGGCGTCAGTGTGGATCTCCAGGGTGTCCTGGCCGTACTCCAGCTCATAGGACTCGGCCACGGTTTCCCGGGGCAGCTTGCCCGGTTTGCGAACCGGCACAAAACCCAGACCCAACTGGTGGGCCAGAGGCGCGCCGAACAGGAAACCACGCGCTTCAGTACCGACGACTTTGGTAAAGCCCTGGCCCTGATAGTGCTCTGCCAGCACGTCGATGCAGAGGCGGAAGGCCTCGGCGTCTTCCAGCAGAGAAGTCACGTCACGGAACAGAATACCCGGCTTCGGGTAGTCCGGAATGGTTTTGATGCTGTCTTTGATCAGCGCCAGTGATGCTTGATTCATTGCAGTAATCGGCTCTCTTCGGTGGCCTTTGCCACGCCATAAAAAAGCCCAGTAGGCTGACGGGCCTTCCTGGACTGCGCTCCCGGAGCGGTAATGGGGCCTAAGCTTAAGCAGCTTGGCGGGTCGATGCAACCATGCCCGGCTGCCCCCATCGCTGACCATCCGGTCCGCACTGGTGTAACAGGCTCCAAGGCGACATCGTCACAGGAGTGTAACCGAAAGTGAAATGGGAAAGGGTTGCGATGGATCACAGGGCGGGGTCAGCGACCGTCTTCCGCCCGGTGAAGGCACCTGGGCTCACTGCGACAGCAGCTTGAACCAGGTCAGGGTTGCGGGCAAGGTGGGGATCAACAACACCGCCAGCAGGCCCAGAAAATGCAACAGGTTGAAGGGTTCTTTAAAGTTATTATCAGCCACGACAAACAGACTCCCAGGTTGATAGGCGGCGCCATTCTACCGTGACGCAGCTCACACAAACACCCAGAAAAGGTGCGGCTTATTTTTTGTACTGGCGAACAATGCCCCGCTCGGCAAGCTGAGCCAGCACACCGTTCAGGGCCGACGCCAACCCGGCTTCATCCATCTGCGGCAACAGCGGGGCCATGGTCTGCACCAGTTGCTGCGGCGTGATGCCCGGCGTCTCATCGATCAGCAGCAACAACTGCATGGTCAGAGGATTCAGCTGGCTGAAGCGGATGTCAGACTCCCCTTCCCGATACACCACCAGAAAGGTGGGCTCCGGCTCCGGCCAGGGTTCATCGGCCCGCAGGCGCTGCACCGGGTAATCGTAAGTGCCCAACGCACTGGCGCGATAGCGCACCAGGGGCGTGTCCGGCGACAGCGTGGCCAGCATTGGCTGGTCATCGACCGGCGCCTGGGTGTCCACCCACAGCTCCAGGTATTCGTACTGCGCCAGCTCCTGCTCAAAGGGGAAATCGGCCGCCTCCAGCCCTTCGAGGTATTGCAGAAACGCGCGCGCAATGTCGACAAACAGCGGGCTGTGACAATCGTAATGGGCAAAAAAGTCCCGCATACGCTCTGCCCAACGGCCCTCACTGTGGAGGCTTTTCAGCACAGGGTAGGCGTTGCCGACAAAGCCACTCACGTTGTTGAAAAACAGGGTCCGGTACACCGCCATATGGCGTGCATCGGTGCCCGGCGGAGGCGTGTCCGGCGAGGGGTTGCGGATGTAGTCAATAAACGCCTGCTGCAGTTCGGTAAA
Source organism: uncultured Ferrimonas sp. (assembly GCA_964632645.1). Classification (GTDB taxonomy): domain Bacteria; phylum Pseudomonadota; class Gammaproteobacteria; order Enterobacterales; family Shewanellaceae; genus Ferrimonas. Next base: position 1,830 of record CAZWED010000148.1, read on the forward strand.
GTGGCTCATGCGCTGACCCTCTCCCGCGAGGCCGCCCGCTGGTGGGCCGCGATGATGTCGAGCTCGCCCAGCAGCGTCGTCATGGGGGGAAGGTTAAAGTCCCGCTCCAGCAAGGTGGGATGCACGCCGTGACAACGGTAGGCCGCTTCCAGCAACTGCCAGACCGGATCCACCACGTCGGCACCGTGCGTGTCGACAATCAGATCCGGCGCTTCCTGATAGTGGCCGGCGATATGAAGGTAGCGGACCCGCCCGGTCGGCAACCCCGTCAGGAACGACAGCGCGTCATAGCCGTGATTCACGCTGTTGACGTAGATGTTGTTGACGTCGAGCAGCAGCTCACAATCCGCTTCGTCCAGAACCGCATTAATGAAGGTCAGCTCGTCCATCTCCGACCCCGGCGCGGCGTAGTAGGAGACGTTTTCCAGCACCAGGGGGCGCTCCAGAATGGACTGTACCGTTTTGACCCGCCCGGCAACGTGATGAACCGCCTCCTCGGTAAAGGGGATCGGCATCAGGTCATAGAGGTGGGCATTGCCGGAGCAGTAAGAGAGGTGCTCGGAGTAGAGGGCGATCCCATGCTCATCCAGAAAGGCCTTTACCTGCCGGACAAACTTCAGGTCCAGGGGAGCCGGCGCACCGATGGAGAGGGAGAGCCCGTGGCAGACGATGGGACAACGCTCGGCAATCGTCCGAAACTGGCGCTTAAGGCGGGGATTGACCCGCATCCAGTTCTCCGGAGCCACCTCCATAAAATCGATGCCCTGCGGTATCCCCTCGTCACAAAACGACGCCACCATCTCGCGCCGCAATCCCAGTCCAACGCCCGTTACCCCTACCATTCCTTACCTCCTTGGCAACCATGAAAAAGGCTGGCCGAAGCCAGCCTTCCCTGTCGTTCTCAGTGATGCTCAGCTCTGACCACCACACTTGCCCTCTTTCCCTTTGGCTTCGCCGCCGCACTTGCCCTCTTTGCCTTTGGCTTCGCCGCTGCTCATGCCTTCACCGCACTTGCCTTCGCCGCACTTGCCCTCTTTACCCTTGGCTTCGCCGCTGCTCATGCCTTCGCCGCACTTGCCTTCGCCGCATTTGCCTTCTTTGCCTTTGGCTTTACCTTCGCCGCACTTGCCTTCACCACACTTACCTTCGCTGCCCTTATCGCCGGTGATCTGGTAACCCATGGCCAGATCATCAATGCCAAAGGGGCTGGCCTGGGCAGCGCCTGCTGCCATTGCGCCGCCGACAACCAATGCGCCCAGTGCCGCTGCAACGGTAGTTTTCTTTACAGTCTTCATCGTAAGTTCCTTTATTTGGTTGAAACCATTACCCATTTCCAGCGGCCCTACGACCCTGGCTCAGCAAAGAAGACCCAGCTAGCCGGATCTCAATTTCACAACATAACAACATTTTTTCCACTCGCCACCGTTTTGGCCTTTTTTTCGTCACCAATCTGGTGTAGGGAAGCGGCTGGGAGTACACTTGCGCCCCCTGATTTGACGCGGAGCAACACCCCCTAATGAGAGTGATCCTGGCACCGATGGAAGGCGTCCTTGACCATCGGATGCGGCAGCTTCTGAGCGAACTGAACCCTTACGATCTGTGCGTCACGGAGTTTATCCGCGTCGTCGATCAGCCGGTCACCGACAAGGTGTTTTACCGACTGGCGCCGGAGTTGCTGCGGGGAGGGAAAACCCGTAACGGTACGCCGGTGCGGGTGCAGTTGCTGGGACAGGATCCCGACTGGCTGGCTCACAATGCCGCCCGCGCGATTGCGCTGGGCAGCCCCGGCGTCGACATCAACTTCGGCTGCCCGGCCAAAACCGTCAATCGCTCCAAAGGGGGGGCGGTGTTGTTGAAGGAGCCGGAACTCATCTACCGCATCGTCGCGGCGATGCGTCAGGCGGTGCCGGCCGGCCAGGTGCTCAGCGCCAAAATCCGGCTGGGTTGGGAGTGCAATACACAAACAATGGAGATCGCGCAGGCCATTGAGGCCGCCGGCGCCGACGAACTGGCCATCCATGCCCGTACCAAGGCCGACGGCTACCGTGCCGACGCCATCAAGTGGGAGGCGATTGCGCCGGTTTCCCGGGCCTTGAGCATCCCGGTCATCGCCAATGGTGAGATCAACAGCTACGACGATGGGCAGCGTTGCCAGCAGGCGTCCGGTTGCCGGGATCTGATGATTGGCCGCGGTGCCCTCTCCCGCCCCAACCTGGCGGCGATGGTCAAGGAGAATGCGGAGCCACTGGGCTGGGAGGCGATTCTGGCGGTGCTCGCCGAGTACGTGACCCTGGAGATCAGCGGCGACAAGGAGCGCTACTTCCCCAACCGCATCAAGCAGTGGTTCGGCTATCTTCGCCAGGCCTATCCGGAAGCCAACCAGCTGTTTCGCGAACTCCGCCAGTTGCAGCGCAGCGACGAGATCATTGCCTTGCTGAAAGCGGCCTGAAAAAACGCCCCGATAAACGGGGCGTTGTCATTTACTGAGCCTGACGGGAAAACTCCAGCAGCAGGGTATCCCCTTTCCACCACTGCAGTTTGCCATCCTGCTCCACCGTGCGATCCGCCTCGGCGAAGTGCGTCATCATTTTCTGCTCCTGGCGGGCCAGGTTGTCCGGACAGGCAACAAGGGTCATGCCCGCCTGCTGCAGCCACAGCGCATCGCCGGCCGGCGTAACAGAGGCGAAGAACTGGTTGCAGCCACTGTTGCCGTTGGCACGGCCTTCGTTCATGTCCAGCATCAGGTAGGGCGGACGGCCGTCATAGAGCCCCTGAATGCTGTCAACGCCAGCCAGTTTGTCCAACGACCAGGTGCCGCTCCAACCGGCGTACTGACTGGCAGGGACGGCACGGAACGCCTCAACCACCACGTTGTCACCGGCAAGGATCTGCAGACGCCCATGTTCGATGCGGTAGCCGTTGGCACCGGTCATCGCCTGGTTGTACTGCTGCTCCATCTCGGCAACCGGCGGCGGACAGGCCATACGGGTGCTCATCTGGGGACCAAAGGGCTCGCCCGCTTCGGGCCAGTTACCGTTGATCTGGTTGCAGCCGAAGCTGCTGTTCATGCGCGCGTCCTGAATGGTCAGCGTCGGCTTCGCCTGTTGTGGACCGGTCATCACCGCATCGCCGTTGATGCGACCAATCAGCCACTGTCCCTCGTAAGGAGACGGGCCCTTCTCGGTGGCGGCACATCCGGCCAGCACCAGTGCCACAGAAGCCAGAGCAATGGGTTTCATAGAGTTTCCCTTGTCGTTTGAGAACACTAAAGAAAATAGCCTAGCAGTTTCGAGGGGCCAATAGATGCAGGAGGCGGTGGGAACACTGCAAAGATTGCGACGTGGATCACATGACATGGCACAAAAGAAAAGCCCCGCCAGGGAGGACGGGGCTTGATGTGACTGATTGGTTATCCCGGATTAGAAGGACTGTTCAATCTTGAAGAACAAGGTACGGCCCAGTACGTCATACAGTCCAGTGTCCACGTCGCGGTACGCTACAAAGTCTTTGTAATCGTTCGGAGCTTCCTTATCGAACACGTTGTTCACACCCAGGGTCAGTTTGCCGTTCCAGTTGTGGGCATAAGACACCTGCACGTTGTGCTTCACGTAGCTCGGAATGTCCGCCAAGTACTTAACGCCATACTCTTCGTTGCCGGAATCCTGCGGACCGGTGTAGTAGGTCGCCCAGGCAGCGCCCCAGCCGTTGTACGCCCAGTTCAGGTTCAGGTTACCCTTCAGTTCCGGATAGCCCTGCAGACCGGCGTAATCGAAAGGCTCTTCGCCCGCAGCGGTCAGGTAAACGAACTCACGAACGTAGGACAGTTCACCGCTCAGGCCGATGTCACCAAAGCCGGTTTCCAGAGCGTAGGACGCTTTGAAGTCAAAACCGGAGGTGTCCAGGCTGGCCATGTTCTGGTCAAAGCTGTAGAGAACGTCGATCTTGCCGTCAGGAGCACGAACCACCAGGTCGGAACTGCCGTTGTCGATCTCTTCCTTCAGGATGCGCTCAATGCTCAGGGACGCAATACGGTTCTCCAGGGTGATGTCGTAGTAGGACGCCTCAATGGCCAGTGCATCGGTGATGTTCCACACGAAGCCAGCGGTCAGTGACTCACCCTCTTCCGGCTGCAGCTCCGGGTTACCACCGAACCAGGTCTTGTGCTGCTGCTGAGGACGGCAGTAGTTGTCATCCGCACCCGGGTTGGCGTCACACCACTTGGTGTCCAGACCGTCTTCAAAGCTCAGCGCCTGGGTGGAGAACATCTCACCCATGTTCGGAGCACGGAAGGACTGACCCCAGCTGGCACGCACCAGCAGCGGCTCTACCGGACGCCAGGCCAGGCCCACCATCGGGTTCACCTTGTCGAACTTGCCGCTGACCACACGCTGGCCAACGTCACCGGTCTGGTCATACTCGTCGTAACGCAGCGCCGCGTTCAGGTCCAGGTTGAACGGCAGGCTGGCTTGCAGCTCCATGTACACGGAGGTGCGATCACGGTCAGCATCTACGTCATCACCGCCGGAGCCGCCGGAAACTTTACCGGAAGCGGACTGCGGGTCAGATTTCTGAACAAACTCGATCATCTCGTACTCGGTACCCACAACGCCGGCGACGGTGACGCTGCCATTGTCGAACAGGGTGGTGGAGACCAGCGCATCGATCTGGGTGGAGGTGAACTCCGCCTGGTACAGACCGGTGTGGGCCGCCTTGCCGTAGAACTCGGTCATCATGGCATCCCACTCGCCGTAGCTCATGCCGCCGATGTTGAAGATGTCGTACTCGCCGGAATCGATCAGGCTCTGCACGATGTCATCGTTCACCAGGTTGTAGTTAAAGGCGTTGGTGCTGGAGATGCTGTGCTGTGCGTTGATTTCCCAGTCCAGGCCATTGCCGATATCCACGTAACCAATAAAGCCACCCAGGAAGTCGATGCTGTTCACTTCGGTACGGGTATCACGTTCACCGATCTGTACGGAACGCATCCACACCTCGGTGATCTCTTTGCCCACCGGGTTCATGGCGTTGTCCGCAGCCATGCTTGGCTTGTTGGTGGAAACCGGCGTGCCGGCGTAACGGGAGTCGGTCTTGCTCTGGGCAGCGCTGGCGCGACCACGGAACTGAATGTCGTCGGTCAACTCATAGTTAAAGTTGGACAGGATGGAGTTCTGAGTCTTGTCACCAAACAGCTTGGTGACGGCGCCGTAGCTGTAGTAGCAGCGACCGTTGTTGTCCGCATCAACACCGCTCAGGACGTTATCGGTCTGAGAACAAATTTCGCTGTTGCTGTGCCAGGCGTAGATTTTGTTGCCTTTCTCGTCCACTTCGCCGGTGTCGTACTTGGCGTTCGGCACGGCACTGTAGCTGGAGTAGTCTTCGTAAGTCGGATCGTTCATCTTCCAGATATCACGATCGAAAACCGCCTTACTGTCGTAGTACTCGTACGTCAGGGTGATGTTGCCTTTATCGCTGGAGTAGCCGGAGGTGACGGTAAAGCGGTTCAGCTCACCACCTTCCACATCAGGCTGTTCAGTATCAAAAGTAAAGTTCAGACCTTCGTAATCTTTCTTGGTGATGATGTTGATTACGCCAGCTACCGCATCAGAGCCGTAGACCGCAGAAGCACCGTCACGCAGAATTTCGATGCGCTCTACGATGGCCATCGGAATACGGGATGTATCAGCAGAAGCACCGGAGCTGGAGCTGGTGCCCGGCATACGACGGCCATCCAGCAGAACCAGAGTGTAGTCAGAGCCCAGACCACGCATGTTTACGCTGCTGGAAGCGGCGCCGCCAGAACCGTAACCGGACATACCGCGCCAGGAACCGAAACTGTTTACGGAGCTGTTGTTCAGTACATCCGCTACGGTGGCTTCACCAGACAGCTGGATGTCAGCCGCAGTGATGACCGTCACCGGAGAAGAAGTTTCGATATCCACTTGCTTAATGCGAGAGCCGGTAACCGCAATGCGCTCCACGTCATCGTTCGCTTCTTCAGCGAAGGCAACGTTGGTACCGACCAGAGCCATAGAGCCCAGAGTCGTGGCGAGCAGTCCCTGGCGAACTGCCTTGGATACAGAAGAT
>CAZWED010000149.1:0-7863 GCA_964632645.1 uncultured Ferrimonas sp.
CACGACACCAGCCCCGCACCCGCAAGACTGATGGCCAGCGCCAGCGCCAACCCCAAGCAGATCGGCGCCAGCCCTTTCTGGGTTTCCGCCAACAACAACACCGCGAAAAAGCGGGCTATCCTTGAGGAAGTGCTTGAATTGCTGGGCTGTCAAAAGGCCCTGGCGGTTCGTATCGCTGAACAGATTTGATCCCCTCCAGGACGAGATATGTCATTACATGCCCGGGCAGGTCAGCCTGCCCTTCAGTCTGATCTGGCGGACATCCCCCACCTGATCAGCAGTTACTACACGCTTTCCCCCCGCGCCGATCACCCTGCCGAGCAGGTCAGCTTCGGCACGTCCGGCCACCGGGGCAGTGCGCTGAAGCGCAGTTTTAACCAGGCCCACATCCGGGCCATCACCCAGGCGGTGGTGGACTACCGGCGCCAGGCGGGCATCCGTGGCCCGATGTTGCTGGGGTATGACACCCATGCCCTGAGTCAGCCGGCGTTCTTTACCGCCATTGAAGTGCTGGCGGCCAACGGCGTTCGCATCCACATCCAGAAGGATCGGGGTTTTCTGCCGACGCCGGTACTCTCCTACGGCGTCATCCGTTTCAACCGCACCAGCGACGAGCTGGCGGACGGTCTGATCCTCACGCCGAGCCACAATCCCCCGGCGGACGGTGGCATCAAGTACAACCCCCCTCATGGTGGCCCGGCCGATACGGATGTGACCGACTTTATCGCGTCCCGTGCCAACCATTACCTGGCTCACGGGCTGGAAGGAGTGCGTTGGGTCAGCCACGACGTCGCCATGGCCACCGCCCTGGTGGAGGAGTGGGACCTGATTGGCGAATACATTGAAGCCCTGGGTCAGGTGCTGGATCTGGAGGCGATCGCCCAGTCCGGGATCCGCCTGGGAGTGGACCCGCTGGGCGGTGCCTCGGTGTCGGTCTGGCAGCGAATTGGCGAGCGTTACGGCCTGAATCTGACCGTGGTTAACGACCGGGTCGATCCCGCCTTTGGTTTTATGGCGCTCGATAAGGATGGGCAGATCCGGATGGACTGCTCTTCCAGCCACGCCATGGCGCCGCTGCTGGCGCTGAAAGATCAGTTCGACCTGGCGCTGGCCAATGACCCCGACGCGGATCGTCACGGCATCGTGTGTCGGGATGGCGGCCTGATGAACCCCAACCACTTCCTGGCGGTGGCCATCCATTACCTGCTGGACCATCGTCCCGGCTGGCCGGAGTCGATTGCCATCGGCAAGACTCTGGTGTCCAGTGCCATCATCGACAAGGTGGTGGCCGGCAAGGGGCACGCGTTGCAGGAGGTGCCCGTTGGCTTCAAGTGGTTTGTCGAAGGGTTAAGCCTTGGCACTCTGGGATTCGGCGGCGAAGAGAGCGCCGGCGCCAGTTTCCTGGACCGCCAGGGGCGAGCCTTCAGCACCGATAAGGATGGCTTCATTCTCTGCCTGCTGGCGGCGGAGATCCAGGCGGTAACCGGACAAAGCCCCGCCGCGCATTACGCCCGGCTCGAGGCGCAATTTGGCACCCACCACTACCGCCGTATTGATGCGCCGGCCACCGACGCCATCAAAGCGGCGTTCAAGACCCTTGACCCGCAAACCCTCGGTTGTGAACAGCTGGCGGGGGAGCCGGTGCAGGCCATTCTCACCCGCGCCCCCGGCAACGGGGCCAGTATCGGCGGGCTGAAAGTGGTGACCGAGCACGGCTGGTTTGCCGCCCGCCCCTCCGGCACCGAGCCGATTTACAAGATCTACGCCGAGAGCAGCAAGGGCGAAGCGCACCTGACATCGCTTCTTGAAGAGGCGCAGGCCCTGATTGCCGAGCTCAGCAGCTAATCTGAATAGGGAGCCCGTGTGGCTCCCTTTTTCTGACCTGAAGGAGACGTCCGTGAACATCAAAACCGCCTACATCCGTCCCGCCCTTATCCTGGCTTTGGGCCTGGTGGTGGGGCTCGGTTTACTGGGCTATCAACTGGGCAGTAAAGCGCTGGCGATTAAGGCGTTCGAACGCACCGTGACCGTCAAGGGGCTGTCTGAACGGGAAGTCCCTGCGGATGTGGTGATCTGGCCCATTCGCATTGTGGCCGCGGACAATGACCTGACGGCGCTGTACAACAAGCTGGAATCGGACATCCAGACCATCCAGACGTTCCTGACCCGCCAGGGCCTGGCACCGGGCACCATCACGGTCTCCCCGCCTACCGTGGTGGACAAACTGGCGCAGCAGTATGGCGGCCCCGCCGACGTGCCGTTGCGCTACTCGGCGACCCAAAGCCTGACCGTCTACTCCTACGACGTCGAAGACACCCGCCGAATCATGGGCGAAATCGCCACGCTCGGTAAGCAGGGCATCGTGATCAGCCAGGACGATTATCGTGGTGCGGTGCAGTACCTGTTTCTTGGCCTGAATGAGATCAAGCCCGGTATGGTCGAGGAGGCCACCACCAATGCCCGGTCGGTGGCCCAGAAGTTTGCCGAGGACTCGCAAAGCCGGCTGGGCAAGATCAAGCGGGCCAGCCAGGGGCAGTTCTCCATCAGTGACCGTGACGCCAATACGCCCTACATCAAAAAGGTGCGGGTGGTGTCGACGGTGGAATACTACTTGTCCGACTGAACGATGAAGGATCCCATTTTCACCACGGAGCGGCTGGTCGTCCGGCCGCTGGAACCGGGCGATCTGCCCTGGTTTGCCGCCCTTGAGGCGGACCCGGACGTGATGCGCTATACCGACCGCCCGCCGCAAACCTACGAGCAATCCACCTTTGCCCTGCTGGAGCTGGCCGGACGCCGCGACATTGACGGCTCACTCTGCCTGTGGGCGGTGACCTCCCCGCAGGGCACGGGATTGGGCACTGCCGCGGTCTACCGAAACGACGACGGCGTGTGGGAGGTGGGCTACAAGTTTCATCGGCACTGTTGGGGCCAGGGGCTGGCCAGTGAACTGGTCGAGGGGCTGGTGCGCTATCTGGATATCGTGCTGCCGGACCAGTGCCTGCACGCTTATGCCTTTGCCGACAACAAGGCCTCCTGCCGGATCCTGGAGAAGTGCGGTTTTCGATTGAGTCGGGAGTGGTTTAACGCCGACCATCAACTGCTTGATCGCCACTATCGGCGTCTGCGGTCAAAATGAGTCAGTTGTACTGCCACCGGGGCGATACCGGTGATTGCGCATCGCGTTACCTTAACGCAACGATATAACTTAGTCTTTTTCGGCATATCAACGAAAAAACCGAGCAAAAAGCCGCCACTTTTCGGTAATCTGAATGCCTGATAATGAGTTGTATTTCAGGAGCCCCATGTTTTTCACCACTGCCCGGCTTACCCTGCGTCCTGCGCTTCCTGAGGATTCTGGGCTTGCCGTCCTGTTTCGCCATGCCCCCGATATTGCGGAGTCGCAACGCTTTGATCCCCGTTTTCCCCCCTCCGTGGTGCTCGACGCCCTGGGCGAAGAGATTGGGATGATCCTCACCTGGCCGGAATCGGAGACCCGTTGGCGCCTCGAGTTTGCCTTGCTGGAGTTTGCCCGGGGCAAGGGGTTTGCCCGTGAGATGGTGCGCGCCTGGGGCCACCGTTTTCAGCAACAGTGCCCCGACGCGTTGCTGGAAGCGCTGGTGGAAGAGGGCGATGATGCCGCGCAGGCGGTGCTGCGCTTTGCCGGTTTCGAGTTGGTCGCAGAGGGGCGTTTTCGTCTGCCGGCACTGCGTTTTTGAACCCGAAGCCATATTCACTGTGGATTGGCCGGTTTGCGGATAGGCTTAAGGGCGGACCAACAAAAAGGAGCCAGAGATGATTGCCGTAGGAGAAACTCTTCCCCCCATTACGTTCACCCGTTTGAGCGCCGATGGCATGGAAACCGTGGATAATGGCTATTTTGCCGGACGTACCGTGGTGTTGTTTGCGGTGCCCGGTGCGTTTACCCCCACCTGCAGCGAGGCACACTTGCCGGGTTACGTGGTGTTGGCGGACAAGCTGAAAGCGGCAGGGGCGGACGCCATTGCCTGCGTCGCCGTCAACGATGCTTTCGTGATGAAAGCCTGGGGCGACAGTCAGAACGCGCAAGCGATCGACATGCTGGCGGATGGGGATGGCAGTGCGCACAAGGCGTTGGGCCTGAGCATGGAGACCGGTGCCTTTGGCGGCACCCGGGCTCAGCGTTACGCGATGATCGTTAAGGATAACGTGGTCACCCTGCTGAATGTGGAAGCCCCCAAAGCGTTTGAGGTCAGTGACGCTGAAACCCTGCTCAAAGCGCTGAGTGCGTAAGCGAAAAGGGGGCGATTGCGCCCCCTTTTGCTGACGTCAGCACGGCAAGCGGGTACACTTCGCCCACCCAATCCAAACGAGTAACGCCGATGTCGATCCAGTGGTTTCCCGGCCATATGAACAAAGCCCGCAATGAGATCCGCGAGGTCATGCCCCAGATGGACGTGATCATCGAGGTTCTGGATGCGCGCATTCCCTACAGCAGTGAAAACCCGATGGTGGCCAAGCTGCGCAAGGATAAGCCGGTGATCAAGATCCTCAACAAGGCGGACCTGGCCGATCCGGAGCTGACGCAAGCCTGGATGGCGTATCTGGAGCAGGAGCGGGGCGTGAAAACCCTGGCACTGGCGGACGACAAGGTGGGCCACATCCACAAGATCGTAGAGCTGTGCCACAAGCTGGTGCCGACCAAAGTGGGGCCGGGCAAGCAGATTAAGGCGATGATCATGGGGATCCCCAATGTGGGCAAATCCACCCTGATCAACACCCTGGCGGGGCGGGTTGTGGCCAAAACCGGTAACGAACCGGCGGTCACCAAGGCGCAGCAGCGCATCAAGCTGGACGACGGCATCATGCTGTACGACACCCCCGGCATGCTCTGGCCCAAGCTGGAAAACGAGCATTACGGCTACCGACTGGCTGCGACCGGCGCCATCCGGGACACCGTGGTGGTTTACGAGGACGTGGGCAGCTACGTCTCCGAGTATCTCCTTGGCGCCTATCCGGAGCTGCTCAAGGCCCGCTACAAACTGGATGAACTGCCGGAGACCGACTGGGAGTTTATGGAGATGGCGGGCAAGCAGCGTGGTTGCGTGCGCTCCGGCAACCAGGTGGATTTCACCAAGTTCGGAACCATCCTGATCAACGAACTGCGCAGCGGTACGCTGGGGCGGATCACCCTGGAAACGCCGGAAATGAAAGAGCGCGAGGAAGCCGAACTGGCGATCCTGCGGGAGCGGGCGGAAGCGCAGAAGGAAGCGCAAGCCCAGGAGCGCGGCAAAAAACGCAGTAAACGTCGTCGGTAAACGACCCGCAGAGGCCGGGCAGAGTGCCCGGCCTTTTTGATCGTCGGGATCAGTAGAAGGGCAGGTGGCAGGTGGGCTGGTCGTTCTTCGCCAGGTAGTTCTGGTGGTACTCCTCGGCCCGCCAGAACACGCTGGCCGGCACGATCTCGGTGACGATGGTTCTGTCCTTCCAGTAGCCCTCCGCCTGTTGCTGCGCCTTGGAGCGGATCGCCACCGCCTGCTGTTCGTCGTCATGGTAGAAGATCACCGAACGGTACTGACTGCCGATGTCCACACCCTGCTGGTTGGGCGTGGTGGGATTATGGTGCTGCCAGAAGAAGGTCAGCAGGGCATCAAAGCTCACCACATCGGCATCAAACTCGACCTGCACCACTTCGGCGTGTCCGGTGTGGCCCTGTTTCACCTCGGGGTAGGTGGGGTGTTCCAGTTCGCCCCCCATGTAGCCGCAGGCCACCGAGGTAACCCCGGGGATCTGACGCAGAAAATGCTCCACTCCCCAGAAACATCCCGCGCCAAGGGTGGCAATCTGAATTCGACTCATGCAAGGCTCCAAAACCGCATCTGCGGTTGCTGCTAAGGGCGTCCACTGCGCCACAAGAGAATATGGTGGCCATTTGGATGGCTAAACGTCTGGGAGCCTAACTCAAGATCCCGCGTTTGCCAAGCATTAGGTTGTTCAGATGCTGGTGCGCCGTAATCCCGCTGTTACAATGGGCCGCACAATGAAGTCTCCAAGGAGAGAGATGGTGTTACAGCGACATAGGGATCTGCTCGACCATACCCTGACTTACCCTCACACCCTGCCCGTAGAAGAACGTTTTACCCTGGACAGTGGCGTTCGGGTTCACCTCAGTGACGTCGGTGTGCTGACCCTGGAGCCCGCCGGACCGAGCCGGCAGGATGTGGTGCTTTCCGCCGGCGTGCACGGCAATGAAACCGCCCCCATCGAGATGGTGAACGCGTTGGTGCGGGAGCTGTTGAGCGGGGAGCGTCCGCTCAACAGCCGTTTGCTGGTGCTGTTGGGGAATCCGCCGGCGATGGTGGCGGGACAGCGTGAACTGTCGGTGAACCTGAACCGATTGTTCAGCGGGGCCCACCAACAGGGGGACAGCGATGAGCATCGTCGGGCGGCGTTGCTGGAGGCGCGGGTGCGGGCGTTTTTTCAGGCCGGTGGGGCAGGGCGGCGTCGCTACCACTATGACCTGCACACCGCCATCCGCGATTCGCAACGGGAAAAGTTTGCCATCTACCCGTTTCGCCACGGTCGCCCCTGGCGCTGGCAGCAGATCGACTTCCTGGCCAGCGGTGGCGTCAACACCATTTTGCTGTCCCACAGCCCCACCACCACCTTCAGCTATTTCTCTTCCAACGAGTTCGGGGCGGACGCCTTTACCGTCGAACTGGGTAAGGTGCATCCGTTCGGAGAGAACGATCCGGCTCGACTGGAGGCGCTGAAGTCGCAGCTCGCCCGCTTGCTGGCGGAGCAACCGCTGGCGCTTGACCAGGTGGACCGCAGCCAGGTGACGGTGTTCGATGTGGCTCAGGTGATCGACAAGCGCAGCGACGATTTTGCCTTCACGTTCCCGGACGATGCCGCCAATTTCACGCCTTTTTCACGAGGCCACCTGCTGGCCACGGACGGCGAGCACCGCCACCACGTGAAAGCCGAGCAGGAGGCGATCGTGTTCCCCAATGCCCGGGTGGCCAACGGACAGCGCGCCTTACTGACGGTGGTTCCCGTGGGGTCTGACCAGCCGTTCGAATAAGCCAATGTAAATTCCCTTGTACAGCCCGGCCATGCAGGCGCCGGGTTTTGCCCTGCAGGGGAGGTTGTGAAGCAGTTTACGTAAAGGTAACGTGAGCTCAGCAAACTATAACGATAAGCAGTGCCTGGCCTTTTCAGGGCCGGCAACCAACAAGCAACCATTGGGACAGTAACGATGACGGACAGTTCGACCTTGGATGCGGTGAGCCACCAGGCCACCTTCACCGAGGGCCAGGCATTGGCCATTCCCACGCTCAAGATCCTCCAGGCCGACGGCACCCCCTACGATGATGCGGTGATGCCGATGATCGACAAGGCCCTGGCGCTCAGAATCTATGACACCTGCGCCTTTATCCGGGTGCTGGATGAGCGCATGCTGGCGGCTCAGCGCCAGGGGCGCATCAGTTTCTACATGACCTGCATCGGCGAAGAGGCGGCGGTGACCGGCTCTGCAGCGGCGCTGGACGATCAGGACATGATCATGGCCCAGTACCGTGAACAGGCGGCCCTGCGCTATCGCGGATTCACCACCGAGCAGTTTATGAACCAGATGTTCTCCAACGCGAAGGACCTGGGGAAAGGACGCCAGATGCCGATCCATTACGGCAGCAAGGCGCTCAACTACATGACCATCTCCTCACCGCTGGGCACCCAGATCCCGCAGGCTGCGGGTTACGCCTACGGGCAGAAGCTGGCGGGCGAACCCGCCGTGACCATCTGCTACTTCGGTGAAGGGGCCGCTTCGGAAGGGGATTTTCACGCCGGCCTCAATATGGCGGCGGTGCATCAGGCGCCGGTGAT
>CAZWED010000150.1:0-2385 GCA_964632645.1 uncultured Ferrimonas sp.
GGCGACGAAGCCTCCATCTTCCCCCGCACCTTCAACCAGCAGTTCATCAAGAAGCAGGACATGCGCTACGGCGAAAACAGCCACCAGCGTGCCGCCTTCTACGTGGAGAAGGACGTGCAGGAAGCCTCGGTTGCCACCGCCATTCAGCTGCAGGGCAAAGCCCTCTCCTACAACAACATCGCCGATACCGATGCGGCCCTGGAGTGTGTGAAAGAGTTCGACACCCCGGCCTGCGTGATCGTCAAGCACGCCAACCCCTGCGGTGTGGCTCTGGGCAGCAACATCCTGGAAGCCTACGACCGCGCCTTCAAGACCGACCCCACCTCCGCCTTTGGCGGCATCATCGCGTTCAACCGTGAACTGGATGGCGACACCGCCAAAGCGATCGTCGATCGCCAGTTCGTGGAAGTGATCATCGCCCCCACCGTCTCGGACGAGGCCAAGGCGATCGTGGCCGACAAAAAGAACGTGCGTCTGCTGGCCTGCGGTCAGTGGGACAGCAAAACCACCGAGTTCGACACCAAGCGCGTAAACGGTGGCCTGCTGGTTCAGGACCGCGATCAGGGCATGGTGACCCTGGATGACATCAAGGTGGTGTCCAAGCGCCAGCCCACGGCCGAGCAGCTGCAGGACCTGATGTTCTGCTGGAAGGTCGCCAAGTACGTGAAATCCAACGCCATCGTTTACGCCAAAGACGGCACGACCGTAGGCGTTGGCGCCGGCCAGATGAGCCGCGTGTACTCCGCCAAGATCGCTGGCATCAAGGCCGCCGACGAAGGGCTGACCGTTCCGGGCTCCGTGATGGCGTCTGACGCCTTCTTCCCCTTCCGTGATGGCATCGATGCCGCGGCAGAAGCGGGCATCAGCTGCGTGATTCAACCGGGCGGGTCGATGCGGGATCAGGAAGTGATTGATGCCGCCGATGAGCACGGGATGGTGATGGTGTTCACCAACATGCGCCACTTTAAGCACTAAGACTTCGTTCTAAGGCGCTGGATAAAACCGTGAATTGCGGTGTCGGAGAGCTTCCTCGACCTCCTCATTTGCAACAGCAAACTGCGGGGTCTGCGGAGCTCTCCTCCTTGCACTTCATCGGTTTTCTCTGCGCTTTGAGGTAACGGTGACACAGACAAGGAGAGTGTGATGACAAGTTGCGAATGTGGCTGCGGTGAATTGACCGCAGGCGGCAAGTTCAAACCGGGTCACGACCAGAAATTGCGCTCCAAACTGGAAGCAAAAGCTGGAGATCTACTTAGCGTTAGAGACTTAGTAGATAGTGCACACGCATACAGCCAAGGACAGATGTCGGAGTCTGATTTTCTGTCCCATGTCCGCGGCGTTTTCGCTCAAAAGCACACCCTCAGGTAACCAGAATCAAAAAGAGATAGAACGATGAAAGTATTAGTGATTGGCAGTGGCGGTCGTGAGCACGCGCTGGCGTGGAAGGCGGCGCAGAATCCGGCGGTAGAGGTGGTTTACGTCGCACCGGGCAATGCCGGTACCGCCACCGAACCCAAGGTGGAAAACGTGGCCGTCTCCGGCAATGAAGCCCTGGTAGCCTTTGCCAAAGAGCACGACATCGCGCTGACCATCGTCGGCCCGGAAGCGCCGCTGGTGGAGGGCGTGGTTGACGCCTTTGAGGCCGCGGGTCTGACCATCTTTGGCCCCAGCGCGGCGGCGGCCCAGCTGGAAGGCTCCAAGGCCTTCACCAAGGATTTCCTGGCCCGCCATGCGATCCCCACGGCGGAATACCAGAACTTCACCGAGGTGGCGCCGGCACTGGCCTATCTGCGTGAAAAGGGCGCGCCCATCGTGGTGAAAGCCGACGGTCTGGCGGCCGGTAAAGGGGTGATCGTGGCGATGACCCTGCAGGAAGCGGAAGACGCGGTGCAGGACATGCTGGCCGGTAACGCCTTTGGCGATGCCGGGCACCGCGTGGTGATCGAGGAGTTCCTCGAAGGGGAGGAAGCCTCCTTTATCGTGATGGTGGACGGTGACAACATCCTGCCGATGGCCACCAGTCAGGACCACAAGCGCGTGGGCGACGGTGACACCGGGCCCAACACCGGCGGCATGGGCGCCTACTCGCCCGCTCCGGTGGTGACCCCCGCCATCCATGACCGCATTATGGCCGAGGTGATCCGCCCCACCGTGGACGGCATGAAGGCCGAGGGCCACCCCTACAAAGGGTTCCTCTACGCCGGCCTGATGATCGACGCCGAAGGCACCCCCAAGGTGATCGAGTACAACTGCCGCTTTGGTGATCCGGAAACTCAGCCCATCATGCTGCGAATGCAGTCCGACCTGGTTGAGCTGTGCCTGGCCGGCTGTGCCGGCAAGCTGGACCAGCACACTGCCGAGTTCGACCCGCGCGCGGCGGTGGGT
>CAZWED010000150.1:2395-7857 GCA_964632645.1 uncultured Ferrimonas sp.
AGGGCTTTGCCATCGCAGGCCTGCGCAACGACTACGCCGAGGGCGAGAAGGTGTTCCACGCCGGCACCGCCGAGCAGGGCGGCGCCATCGTCAACACCGGCGGTCGCGTGCTCTGTGCCACCGCACTGGGCCACACCGTCACCGAAGCGCAGCAACGCGCTTACGCGCTGGCCGACGAGATCAGCTGGCAGGGCATGTTCACCCGCCGCGACATCGCCTACCGCGCCATCGCCCGGGAACAGCAGGGCCAATAAGCCCGCTCCCAACCCAAAAAGGCCGCATTCGCGGCCTTTTTTTATTCCCCTCACACGGCCGCCCCAGAGCCTGAACAATTGCTGAGCGACGCTCCGCAACACGCTGGCAGGTCCGGGAGACAAATGTTACCCTGCGCGCACTTTTGATCAGATTGCGAGGTTCGTCATGTTTGTGATCCGTTGGATTTTGGGCCGCATCGTGCTTTTGGTGAATGCCTTGACCGCCCCCAAGCGGGCAGAACGCCCGGCGCAAGCCCAGGCCAGCCTGGATCAGGCCATGACCCGGTACAGCCTCTACCAGTACGACGCCTGCCCCTTCTGCGTGAAGGTGCGACGGGCGCTGCGACGCAATAACTTCAACATCGAACTGCGGGACGCCAAGCAGGAGCCCCACCGCAGCGAACTGCAATCCGGTGGCGGTCGCCTGATGGTGCCCTGCCTGCGGATTGAAGAGGATGGCGACGTGCGCTGGATGTACGAATCCGGCGACATCATCGCCTACCTGGAAACGCAGTACGGCGACCAACCCCAGGCCGCCTGAGTTTTCTGGACTGGGGCCCGACTCCTCCGGGCTCCGGTCCTCCCTACTGTTCAGGGATCGAGGGGGCGATCTTCGCCCTCCACCACCTTGGCGTGATCGGCCCGCTGCTGGGCCCGGGCCGCGTCCATACGATCTTTCGCCGCACTGACCATCCCGGCGGTGCTGATCATCATCAAGCCCATCATGATGAGCTTAATCCCCACCAGAATCCCGATGACGTAGCGTCCGGACGTAGGCCACTGCCATAAGATCACCCCCGCCAGTGCCAGGGTGACAATGCCGTTGGCGAACATCAGCAGCCAGTTGCGCTGGGAGCGGTACTGGAAGCTGGCCAGCAGGGTCGCCAGGCCATCCACCAGAAAATAGATCCCCAGGATCAGGGTGATCGCCACCACACCGGCCATCGGATTGAACAGCAGGTACAAGCCAACCAGAGTGGTGATCAGGCCGAACCCCAGTCTCAGGGGGAAACCGGCCATCTCCTTGGTCTTGAAGGCGAAATACAGCTGGGCCACCCCGGCGCACAGCAACAGGATCCCAAGCAGTATCTCCAGAGCCAGGCCGGTCGCCCAGGGCATGGCCACCGAGAGTATCCCGAGAACCAACAGGAAAATTCCGCTACGGCGCCCTAAGGTCAGGGCGGCATCGAGAGTGGTTTTGATCATGGCAAGCTCCCTACCGGTGATTCAGTAACACTAGGCGAAAACCACGTTTCTTCCTGCCACTGTGCCGATTCCGCGACCATGTTGTCGGTCAGCTGGGCGATGATCTGCGTCCAGCGCCGGATCATCGTCAACCGGGCGTCCGGTGGCAGGGAAAGGGTTTCCGTCACAAAGGGGGAGAGGGGGCGCCCGGTGGCCACAGGCACGGTCGCCACGGACAGCAGCGATTCGCCGTGCAGCTGGTACAGGGACACCACCTCATCCAACAGGCCGGTCACGGCGTACACGTTGAGGTAACGGGCCCGATCCCGATCGTGCATCCGGCTGGCCTGCGCGTGCATCTGGTCGCGGGAGTGCCAGCCGGCGCGCTGGTAGATCGCGTCCATTTCGGTCAGAAACCCCACGCTGGCCAGACGGGTTCGATAATTGAGGTAATGGTCCAGCGTCCTGCCCAGCACCGCATCGTCCTGACCACAGCTGAGTGTACAGGGGGGCGCCGCGTCAGGAGCAGGCAAGGAGGCGCAAGCGGCCAGCGTTAAGCTGGCCAGCAAAATCAGGGCGTTGCGTAGCATTCCGCGGGTCCTTTCCGGTTTCCCTCAGGGTGCCCCTACGCGCCGCCCGGTGCAAGTTGCTAATTGGGGAGATACGCGCCGGAACGCGCAGCCACCATCTGCCCCACCGGCATGACGGCGGCGGTCAGCCGGTCGTAGCAGTTCTGGTAGCAGGCGGTGCCGGTCAACGCGGCACGGCGTTGCGGATCCTTGCGATCAAAGCCCAGCTCAATGCCAAATTCCGCCAGCAGCTCAGCCTCCAGCGGCAGGTGCTGGTCCTCCACCACATCGACAAAAGCCAACGCCATGGCATTAAAGTCCCGGATGGCAACGCCCGGCGATTCATCCAGTTCCACCGCCCGATACATCCGCCCGTAGTACTGCATAAACAGCGGGACAAAAGCCCGATAGAGACCCGGCTGAGTGCAATCGTGCTCCGCCAGTGCTGGCTCCAGGCCAAGAGGATCAATCATCGTCATGCCACGACTCCCTGGTATGTGATTGGCCTCTCATCATGAAGCAGAGTCGACCCTGCGCCGCTGATCCAGATCAACAATCCGACCGGGACCCAACATTCAGGGATGCACCCGATGACGCTTGCGCGAACGACGCTTGCGGGCGTGGTTGGGAATGGGGGTTACGGTCTGATGCTTACGCTTTCTCGGCACCATCAAAAACAGCACCGCACCGACGGCGAACAGCAGAAGAAGCACAATGGTTACCACTTGCATGAACACCTCATCATCCTTGTCATTTGCTTCCAGCTTAGCAGCGGTCTGGCAGTGACAACCGGATCCCGATCAAATCTCATGCAGCTGACCCACGCCCTTTGACCCGCATCCTGAGTTAAGGTATGAATGCGGGCTTTTCGGACGCCGCCGTCCGTCACCATCGAGAGCACCATGGCACTGAAACTGCAATACACCTACAAGGGACACACCAAGGTCGTCGGCTACGCCAACGACAAACACCACAGCATGTTTGAAGCCGCGGCCGCGGCGGAAGGTCTGGATCTGAGCCGCTACCAGATGCTGGAGCAGCAGGTGCAGATGAGCACCCGGGATAAGAAGGCGCACCGGGACTTTCGCGACAACTACTTCCGCGATCTGGGGTTCAGCGACATTCAGGTGATCCGCGACGAGCCGTAAGGGTTACAGGTCCCGCATCAGGGCATCCATCTCGTCCCGGGCGTCGTCGATCAGGTTCTGTACCGATTGGGCATCCTGCCGGCTCAGTTTCAGCTGCCACTGCCGGCCACAACGAAGACACCAGTCTCCATAAGGATCCGGTTGCAGGCTGAGTTGGCCAAACTGGCCATGCAGGGGAGCCCGATGACCGGCCAGCTCAACGTCCAGCTCACCTAACGGGTTGATAAGAAATCGGCTTTCTGTTGCCTGGGGCACGGCCAGGCGACAGGCATGAACATGGACATACATGACATCCTCCGGCGGTGTTCCTTGCCCTCTAATGAGTATGGCACCCCCTGAATCCCCGGGGGGAACAGGCGTCCCCAAACGCCGGAAATATTGCTTGGGGTCAATGGCCCCGGGCCGCCAGCACCGCCTTGCGCGTGATGGGGTGGGTGGCGCCGTCTTCCGAAGCCCGGCGGGCTTCTGCCCGGGCCGGCAACTGCGACAGGATGACGGCCTTCTCCTCGTCACTCCGTCGATTCCAGTTGGCGATCTCCGCCAGCGTCCGATAGCACCCCAGGCAGAGATCCTGATCATCCAGTTTGCAGCAGGCCACGCAGGGCGACGCGACGCTCATGCCACACCCCCACGCAAGTTGCCTCGGAACAGGGTTTGGCCTGGCTGAGGCCACGGTTTCATCGTCATCACGCTGCGCTCCCTATCGCTCTGTGAAACCCCTGTGGTTTCAATTCGGTACCCCAATGGACCTGCGACGACTAAGATCACCACAATGGACAGAAAAGTGCCAGCGCGCTGGCCGGACCCACTGACAGGGAGGACCTCACCGATGATGACGCTGAACCACAGGCTGTTGCGCCGGACGCTGGCGACCCTCGCGGCACTGGCGCTGTTTGGCTGCGCCACCCCCGCAGGCAATATCGATTACCGCAGTGAAACGGATTTCAGCGCCATACAGCGCTTCGGATACTTGCCGGTGGATGACAACACGGATCCGCTGGTGGCGGAACGGATCCGAACCGCCGTCAGCCGCCAGCTCACCGCCCGGGGCTGGCAGGAGGTGGCGTCGGTGGACGCTCAGGTGACGGGCAACACGGTGGCGATCCGCTACCAAAGCTGGCCGGAAAGCCGCACCCGGGACTCCGGGTTCACCATCGGCGTGGGGGGCGGGCGCAGCAGCGGCAACAGCAGCATCGGCGGCAGTGTCGCCATTCCGGTGGGTGACAGCACAGAGCGGGTGCAGAAGGTGCGGGTCGACATGGTGCAGCAGGGTCAGGTGATCTGGCGCGGCCTTGATGACTACCCGATCAGTGAACGGGACAGCCCGGAGAAACGCACCGAGCGGACTGAAGCTCTGGTGGCGGGACTACTGGCCCAGTTCCCACCCCGCTAAGGGGCCGCGTGTGGTCAGGGGCCTCTGCCCGTGCCCCGCGTAGGGTGGCTCAGTGGGGCAAGCCGCCTCCCACCAGCACTGCTGCGCCAGTGAGAGGTTACCGGTTTCGCCGTCAATCAGGCCGGTCATTTCCGCCCGTTGCCGCGCCTGCTCCGTGGTGATCGCCTGCCCCATTTTACCGCCCCCGCTCTGCCCTCGCCCGACGCCGATGCCCGGTGGCATCGGCCTGAGGTCAAGCCTGGCGTCCAATGATGACGATGGGGTGACGGGGGGATGACCGGGCGGTGACCCTCAAAGCAACCAGAGCTTGGTCAGGGCGCCAGCCAACTCGCCGCCCCCCTGCCGTTTGACGTAGTCCAGCACCGTGGGGGCAAAGCGACCGATGGTGTCCGGGTCCAGCCCCAGGCCACTGAGCGTGTCCATAACGTAGGGCATGCCGATGGTGTCGCCCAGCACGCTGCCCAGGCTGTTCATCACGCCGCCCATGTCGGCTTCCTCCGCCAGAGTGCTGGCTTCCGGCACCAGTTGAGTGAGCCGGGACCACTCGGTTTCGTCCAGATCCTGCTTGGTGTAAGCCATCAGAACGCCGGCACCGCCGATCGCCTGATCCTGCGTGATCCCCAACTCGGAAACCAGGTTGTCGACCAGAGAGGTCGCCCAGGCGGGCGCACCTGACACCAGTGCGGCCACTAAGGCCATGGTTTGCCAAATCCGCATCTCACCGTCTCCTTAACCACTCAAGATTTCAGTGTAGTTGCCGCAGCGGATCTCAGGCTTCAGCGAACGTCGATAACGCGGCTGGCCCTGCGGTACTGCACCCGCCAACCGGCCCAGGCGGGCAGCTCCCAGCGTTTGGGATCGCCTTTGCGGCTGCCCTCGGCGTACACCACGGTGACCCGTCGGGCACGGGGCT
>CAZWED010000151.1:0-7847 GCA_964632645.1 uncultured Ferrimonas sp.
CTGGTGGTGTCCTTCTTCCTGGCCATTCCTTACGTGCTGTACCAGATTTGGGCGTTCATTGCGCCGGGTCTGTACAAGCATGAACGCCGCATGGTCATGCCGCTGCTGGCCTCCAGTACGCTGCTGTTCTACGCCGGTATCGCCTTTGCCTACTTCGTGGTCTTCCCGGTGGTGTTTGGCTTCTTTACCAGCGTGGCACCGGAAGGGGTCCAGGTGGCAACCGACATCAACAGCTACCTGAACTTCGTGCTCAAGCTGTTCTTTGCCTTCGGTCTGGCGTTTGAGATCCCCATTGCGGTAATGCTAATGTGCTGGACAGGCGCCACCGACGTGGAGAGCCTGAAACAGAAACGCCCCTACATCATCGTGGGTGCCTTCGTGATCGGTATGGTGCTGACCCCGCCGGACGTGATTTCACAGTCCATGCTGGCCATCCCCATGCTGCTGCTGTTTGAAGCCGGTCTGTTCTTTGCCCGCTTCTACACACCGAAGGACGACGAAGAAGAGGAAGAGGGCGAACACGCTACGGATTAATCGGTGATGGCGCCGCCATCACCTCCAAGGAGGGATAATGCGCGCCACCCTGTTGCTCCTGACCCTGATCTCCGGCGGCACTTATGCCGCCGGATTTGGTTGCACCAACGAAACCGACCAACGGGCCCGACTGGCCTGTTACGACCAGCTGGCCGACGCCATCGCGCAATGCGCGAGCCAGGACGACCAGTTGGACCGCCTGCTCTGTTATGACCAGTTCAGCGACGTGGCCGGGCGCCCAGTGCCCACCCCCGCCGCGAAAGCCGCCGTACCGGTCGCCCCC
This sequence comes from uncultured Ferrimonas sp., assembly GCA_964632645.1. Classification (GTDB taxonomy): domain Bacteria; phylum Pseudomonadota; class Gammaproteobacteria; order Enterobacterales; family Shewanellaceae; genus Ferrimonas. The sequence continues at coordinate 818 of CAZWED010000151.1, forward strand.
CCTGTTGCTGCCCCCGACCCGGAAGCGGAGTTTGGCCTCAATGCGCCCCGCGCCGAGCAGGTCGAGACCATCCAAAGTGCCATCGCCGACGTCGCCAAGGGCCCCTACGGTCAGTGGACTCTCACCCTGGACAACGGCCAGCGCTGGCGCCAGGTGGAGTCACGCCGTTACAAGGTGCAGGCCGGCCAGGTCGTGACCATTGAGCGCGCCGCTCTGGGCTCGTTCCTGCTCTCGGTTGAGGGACGGGGCGGCACCACCCGGGTCAAGCGGGTCGACTGATGCGCTGGACCGACATCGCGGTCAATCTGCTCTCCAGCCAACTGGCCGGAGAGATTGGCCCCACACTGAAAAACGCCGAGGCCGCCGGGGTTCACCGGGTGGTGGCGCTGGCCAGTGATCTGGCTGAAGCCACCGCACTGCAAGCCATTCAGGCGGACTATCCGGCGCTCAAGCTGACCGCTGGCGTACACCCCCATCATGCCAGCGAATGGGCCAGCGACCGCATCGAGCGGCTGGTCAGGCTGATTCAGCACCCCGCCGTGATTGCCATTGGTGAGTGTGGGCTCGACTACTTTCGCGATTTCTCCTCCCGGGAGGCACAACGTGAAGCGTTTGAGGCCCAGCTCGAACTGGCGGTGGAGCACAATCGTCCACTGGTCCTGCACTGCCGGGAAGCCTATGACGACTTTATTCCGATGGTCGCCCGCTACCGGCACCGATTGCCCGGCGCCGTGCTGCACTGCTTTACCGGCACCGCTGACGAGCTCCAGGCCGCACTGGATCTGGACCTTCATATCGGCATCACCGGTTGGATCTGCGATGAGCGCCGTGGCACAACGTTGCGCAGCCTGGTGACCCGCATCCCGGATGACCGGTTACTGCTGGAAACCGACTCCCCATACCTGTTGCCGCGTGATCTGTCCCCCAAACCGAAGTCCCGACGCAACGAACCGGCGCATTTGCCCCACATTGCGCGAACCGTGGCGCAACTGCGCAGTCAAAGCGAACAGCAGCTGAGTGCGCTCACCGAGCGCAACGTCAAGCAGTTGTTTCAGTTGTGACCTCGGCCATACCACCGGCGCACCAGTTTGCTAACATGACGCACTGAAATCGCCCTGGCGATCGTCCAATTTCACTACAAGGAGTGATCCGTGAGCCAAGTAACCGGAGCCTTTCCCCGCCGACGTCCCCGTCGCATCCGCAAGCACGATTTTTCCCGTCGCCTGATCGCGGAAAACACGCTGACGGTCAATGACCTGATCTACCCGGTGTTTGTGCTGGAAGGCAACAACCGCCGCGAAGCGGTCGAATCCATGCCTGGCGTAGAGCGGCTGTCCATCGACCTGCTGCTGGAAGAGATGGCGGAGCTGGTGGCCCTGGGCGTACCCGCCGTTGCCCTGTTCCCGGTAACCCCGCAGGAGAAGAAGTCCCTGGGTGCCGAAGAAGCCTTTAACCCGGAAGGTCTGGCTCAGAAAGCGGTACGGGCGCTGAAGCGCGCGTTCCCCGAACTGGGCGTGATCACCGACGTGGCGCTGGATCCCTTCACCACGCACGGTCAGGACGGCATCATCGACGAGTCCGGTTACATCCTGAACGACATCACCACCGAAGTGCTGGTCAAGCAGGCCCTGTCCCACGCCGAAGCCGGCGCCGACATGGTGGCCCCGTCCGACATGATGGACGGCCGCATTGGCGCCATCCGCGACGCGCTGGAAGCGGCCGGTTACGTCAATACCCAGATCATGGCCTACTCCGCCAAGTACTCCTCCAGCTTCTACGGCCCGTTCCGTGACGCGGTCGGCAGTGCAGGCAACCTGGGCGGTGGCAATAAGCACACCTACCAGATGGACCCGGCCAACAGCGATGAAGCGATCCAGGAAGTCGCCATGGACATCCAGGAAGGCGCTGACATGGTGATGGTGAAGCCGGGTATGCCCTACCTGGACATCGTCCGTCGCGTGAAGACTGAGCTGCAGGTGCCCACCTTCGCCTACCAGGTGAGCGGTGAGTACGCCATGCTCAAGGCCGCCGCCCAGAACGGCTGGCTGGACGAGAAAAAGGTGGTACTGGAAGCCCTGCTCTGCTTCAAGCGTGCCGGCGCCGACGGCATCCTCACCTACTTTGCCAAGCCGGTGGCACGCTGGCTGAAAGACGCCGAGTAAGCGGGCGTTCACAAAAAACGGGCAGGTTTCCTGCCCGTTTTCACGATCACGCTGCTTTTTTGTCCCACCTCACACTTCCCGGCTCCCGCCAAGCACTTTTCCGATAAAGCGCTTCATACTGGGAGCACAGACGTGAACGGACGAGGGAGATCACCATGAAACGCACTCTGTTAGCCCTGCTACTGGCCCCGCTGATGATGGGCCCGGCCATGGCCGCTCAGGGCGGTTGCGGTTTCGACAAAGCCGAAGGTGGCTTGTTTGCCACCTGCGACGAGGAGAAAAAGGAAGTGATTCTGACCGGAATCCTTGGCTTCGAAGAGCTGCGTCAGCAGCCGGGTTACGAAGCCAATTTCGAGGCGTATCAGGCCGATGCCGCATTGATCGCCAAACTGGCGGCCATCGACACGCCGACCGAGCTGGTGGTCATCGTCGGCACCTGGTGCCCGGACTGCCACCGCGAGACCCCTCGCCTGGCCAAGATCCTGGCGCAAGCCAACAACCCCAACCTCACCGTGAAGTACATCGGCATTGATCGCAGCCGTACCGATCCGGAAGGACTGGCGGCGCAATATGACTTCCAGCGCATCCCGACCATGCTGGTCTTCCAGCAGGGCGAAGAGCAGGGCCGCATCGTTGAGCGCCCCGCGTCAGAGAGCCTGGAGCAGGACCTGGTGAACATTCTCGGCACCGGCGAGTAAACCGGCCCCGCCTGATCAGCCCGCCGCAAGGCGGGCTTTTTTGTGCCTGATGAGCGCAAAGTGTCACCGTCTGTGTCGAACCGACGCCCACCCGTACCCCATTTTCTTTCGCGGATTCCACGGTTTCGCCACTCGACCGGCCAGGCGCCCTGCCGGCGCTGTTACATTCGCTCACAGAGTGACACCCCCACCTACCAAACGAGCAGCCATGGTTGAGGAACCCCTCAAGGACAGGAGAGTTCCCATGAGAACCCTTGCGCTGTTGGTCGCCGTGATCGGCGCGAATTTCGGCGTTGCCCAGGCCGCCAATGTTCAGTTTGTTGCCCTCGACAACAGCCCGGCCACCAAGCTGTGTATCGCCGCCGGCACCCTGCAACCGATGCAACTGCACCAGGCCATCAAGTACCAGGGGCTGACCGAGCAGGGCGCCGTCCGGGCCATCGAATGCAACGACGAGAACATCGCCGCGTTCGCGGCCCGCTACAACCCGGACCGACGCTCTGTCCGGCGCCTGAGCGTTTACGCGCCCCAGGGCAGCGTCACCATTCAGGATGCCCGCATCAACACAGCGGGATCGGACGAGCCGGTGGTGGTCATGCTCAGCGGCCGATACCAGTAACTGACACGGCCCCTTCGGGGCCGTGATCGCGATCACACATCAGAGCCATGACGCTGGCGCGAAAATCCTTCCCACTTATGATTCCCGAAAACAATAACAATTCACTTAAAGGGAATTTTTATGCATCCCAGTTCCATCTCCCGGCGTCACTTCCTGGGCGCAGGCGCCGCGCTCGGCGCACTGGCCCTGACCGGCTGCCAGAGCGGCGGTTCCCTGGCCAAAGAACCGCCCTTCGCCCCGTCACCGGCGCAAAGCGGCCCGCTGGCACTTAACTTCAATGAAAATTCCCTGGGCCTGCCCCCCTCAGCGCAACAGGCCCTGGCCGAGGCACTGCCCACCGCCTTCCGCTACCCGGACCAGGCCAAAGCCGACCTGATGGCCAGCCTGGCGGCACACCACCAGATCGACGCCGGCCAGCTGATCTACGGCAACGGCTCGTCCGAAATCCTGAAAATGGCGGTGGACGCCCTGGCCGTCGAGGGGGCACAACTGGTGATGCCGGACCCCACCTACGGCGTGGTGGAAGACTACGCGCTGGCCCGGGGCATGAAGGTGGTCAAGGTTCCTCTGACCAGCGAATTTGAGACCGATCTGGCGGCCATGAAGGCGGCCGTCGCGGCGCACCCGGGCAAATCCGTGGTGTACCTGTGCAACCCCAATAACCCCACCGGCCTGATGCTGCCCCAGGGCGAACTGAACGCCTGGCTGAAGGAGGGCTCTGAGACCCTCGGTTTTATCGTGGATGAAGCCTACGCCGAGTACGTCAACGACCCGACCTTTGTGTCCGCCATCGCGCTCACCGGACATAACCCCCACCTGGTGGTGGCCCGCACCTTCTCTAAAATTTATGCCCTGGCCGGTTTGCGGGTCGGGTATGGCATTGCCCATCCGCAGCGGATCCAGGCGATGGCGGCCCAGGCCAGCATCGACAACGCCAACCTGGCCGGCTGCGTTGCCGCCAAAGCGGCACTGGACGATCCCGAGTGGGTGACACAGAGCCGCGCCAGCAACCAGCAATCTCTGGCGCTGGTGCTCGCCACTCTCGACGCGCTGGGGCTGAAGGCGCTGCCCTGCAACGCCAACTTCCTGTTCCACGAAGTAAAGGGCGATACCGCCACCTACCAGCAGCGGATGAAGGAAGCGGGCATCCTGGTGGGCCGCGCCTTTAATCACAGCAACGGCTGGAACCGCCTCTCCCTCGGTCGGCCGGACGAAATGACGCGCTTTTGCCAGACCCTGATCCAGTTCCGTCAGAAGGGCTGGGTATAAACCACAAAAAAGGGCAGCCATGGCTGCCCTTTTTGATGGGTACCCACCGCTTATTTGGCCACGTTGCCGGCCACGTTCAGCGCGTCCCAGGTGCGGGCAAACGGCGGGGCGTAGACCAGGTCCAGCATGCCCAGATCTTCGGTGGTCAGGTTGCCCTTGATGGCCGCCGCCAGAGTGTCCACCCGCAGCACCGCGCCGGCGCCGCCCGCCAGCTGACCACCGAGGATGCGCTTGCTGTCCGCGTCATACACCAGCTTGACGCGAATGGCCGCCTGCTCCGGCACGTAATTGGTGGTGTTCTTGTCGTTGATCACCACACTCTTAACCTTCAGGCCCAGCGCTTCCGCTTCACGCTGGCCCAGACCGGTTCGGCCCGCTTCCACATCCAGCACCCGCACACCGGCACTGCCCAGGGTGCCGGGAAACGCTTTCTGCGCGCCGCACAGGTTCTCCCCCACCAGACGGCCAATCTTGTTGGCGGTGGTGGCCAGGGGGATGTATACGGCCTCCTGGCGCACGCTGTGCCACACCGTGGCGCAATCGCCGGCGGCGTAGGTGTCCGCCAGGCTGGTGCGCCCCTGCTCATCGATCACGATGGCGCCATTGGCCAACCGTTCAATGCCGGTGTCCGCCAGAAATTCGGTGTTGGGTCTGACGCCGGTGGCCACCACCACCAGGTCAGCCTCGTACACGCCCTTATCGGTGCGAACCTGGGTGACGGCGTCGTTGCCCTCCAGCGCCTCAACGCGCTCGTTGAGATGCAGTTCGATCCCGTGGCGACGCAGGGCGTCTTCCATGACCTCACTCATCTCGGCATCAAAGGATTCCGCCAGTACCCGCCCGGCCAGTTCAATCAGCCGCACCCGCTTACCGCGGTGGTGCATCGCTTCCACCACCTCCAGGCCGATGTAGCCCGCGCCGATCACCACGACGTTGCGGACGCTGTCCTGCTCGGCCAGTTCACGCAGGGCCAGGCCGTCCGCCATGCTTTTAAGGAAGAACACCCGTGACCGGTCCAGCCCGGCGATCGGCGGGCGAACCACGGAGGCACCGGTGGCGATCATCAGTTTGTCGTAGGGGTGCTCAAAGGCCTCACCGCTGTCCAGGTTGGTCACTCGGGCCACCTTGGCCTCGGCATCAATGCCCGTCACCCGGTGACGGGTTCGCAGGTCGATGCCGGAATCGCGGAACTGCGCCACACTACGCTCCGCCATGTAGCCCGGCTCATCAAAGGAACCGCCGACAAAGTAGGGCAGGCCACAGGCGCCAAAGGAGACGATGTCACTCTGCTCAAATACGGTGATGCTGGCCTCAGGGGCGCTGCGGCGCGCTTTGGCAGCGGCGCTCATGCCCGCCGCTTCGGCACCGATGATCAGGATTCTCATAAGACTTCCCACAAAAACAAACGGGCCGCCCAATATGGCGGCCCGGGGCAATATTGGTCGGGATTAGGATACCGATTCCAGATCCAGTTCCAACTCCTGTTCGCCATTGTAGACGGACATGTCAGTCTGACCCAGCACCCGGCTGGTGATAAAGCCGGAGGTGATGGCGCCGTTGACGTTCAGGGCGGTGCGGCCCATGTCGATCAACGGTTCAATGGAGATCAGCAGGCCCACCAGAGCCACCGGCATATCCAGCGCGGTCAGCACGATCAGGGCGGCAAAAGTGGCACCGCCACCCACGCCGGCAACGCCGAAGGAGCCCACCACAATGGTGGCGATCACGGTGGCGATGAAGGCCGGAGTCATCGGGTCGATGCCGACCACAGGCGCGATCATGACCACCAGCATGGCCGGGTAGATGCCGGCGCAGCCGTTCTGGCCGATGGTGGCACCAAAGGAGGCGGCAAAGTTGGCGATGCCGTCCGGGATGCCCAGCTGACGGGTCTGGGTCTGCACGGTCAGCGGAATGGTGCCCGCACTGGTGCGGCTGGTGAAGGCAAAGGAGAGCACCGGCAGCACCTTCTTCACGAAGGTCACCGGGTTGCCGCCCGCCAGCGCCACCAGCAGCAGGTGCACAGCAAACATCAGGGCCAGTGCCAGATAGGAAGCCAGTACGAAGTTGAACAGGTTCAGGATGTCGGCAAAGTTGGAGCCTGCCAGCACCTTGGTCATCAGCGCCAGTACGCCGTAGGGGGTCAGACGCAGTACCAGGGTGACAATGCGCATCACGATGGCGTACGCCACCTGCATAAAGCTGTCGAACTTGTCCGCCAGCTCCGGCTGCTTCTTGTGTACGCCCAGGGCGGCAATGCCGACAAAGGCGGAGAAGATCACCAC
>CAZWED010000152.1:0-7776 GCA_964632645.1 uncultured Ferrimonas sp.
GCCAGATGCGGGAGGCGGAGCGCGCGTTCGCCGGACGTTTTGGTGAGGGATTGACCCTTCTTCGTCCGGCGGGGCTGGTGGGCGGAGAGCGCCACCCGGGGCGTTTTCTGGCCGGACGGCAGGCTCTGCCCGGTGCCGATGCGCCGGTGAACCTGGTCCATCGTGATGATGTGATTGGCGCGGTGGTGCGTATTCTGGAGCGGGACGCGTTTGGCGACGTGTTCAACCTGTGTGCCCCGCAACATCCGAGTCGTGCTGCTTTCTACCCGAAGGCGGCAGAAGCGCTGGGATTACCGGCGCCCGGCTTCTCTGAAGACCCGATGCCGGTTAAACGGGTGTCCGGGGCCCGCATTGAGCAGACCCTGGGGTTCACTTACCGCTATCCGGATCCGTTCCGGATGCCGCCTTTGGCGTAATGAGGTAGGCGCAGCGGCTTCCCTGTTCCAACAGGTGCTCGCTGCGCGTCACCGTCAGTTCGTCACCCAGCGCGGTACGGAACAGCGTCAACTCCTGCTGGCACAAGCCCCGACAGCGCTCGGCGGCGGCACAGATGGGGCAGTGGTCTTCCACCAGCAGCCAACCTGAGGCCTGGGGGATCACCCGGGCCATATACCCCTCCCGGTGACGAAGCCAGGCCAGTTTTTCCACCCGTTCAGACAAACTTTCTGCCTCCGCAAGCGTCTCAAGATAGAGCGTTTTTTGCGTTTCGAACCGGTGGCTCATCAGTTGGCTCAGTCCTTCGGCGCCAAACAAGGCATCGATGCCGTCCAGCAGTTGCAGCGTCAGGTCCTGGTGCCGGTCGCCAAATTGCCGGTGTCCCGCGTCGCTGAGGAACCAGTGACGGCTGGGGCGTCCGGGGCCGCTGCGGCGGTCCTCAAAGGCGACCAGCCCTTGCTGTTCCAGCTTATGCAGATGTTGCCTGACGCCCATGGTCGTCAACGCCAGGGACTCCGCCAGAGGCGGCAGCGGCATGGGACCGTTCTGTTTGAGCAGATAGAGAATTTTACTGGTGGCGCCGGACATGTGCGGTAACGTGGCAGTTGGGTGTCTGTGCCATTGTTCCCGGCTTAGCCCATTTATTCAATCTTTAGGTTTATAAAAGGAGCCGATCATGCGTAAGTTGCTCTGCGGTCTGTTGCTGTTGCCCGGTTTGGTGTGGGCCCAGCCCCGCTGGATCGAAGTGGATGGGGTAGGCGTGGCTCAGGTGGCGCCGGACCGGGCGGTACTCCAGGCCCAGGTCAGCCGGTTGGCCGACAGTCCCAATCAGGCACAAAACGAGGCGGATCACGTGATCAACCGGGTACTGGACGCGTTCGATGCGGCGTCGATACCGCCTTCTCGTTACGGCGCCGGTTCACTGACCCTGGGGCCTCGCTATGAGTACCGGGAACGGGAGCGGGTATTGCTGGGTTATGAGGCCCGTCGCGGCGTTTCACTGGAGGTGCCGGTGGCGGACGTCGGCACCTGGCTGGGGCGCTTTAGCGAACTGGGACTGACCGAGATCGCCAGCCCCGCCTATATTGCCGGGGACGATGAGGCTCAGCGGCGGGCCCTGTTTGAAGCCGCGCTGGAGGACGGCCTTGATAAAGCCAACACCCTGGCCCGCAAACTGGATGCCAGCCTGGGCGAGGTGCTGGAGATCAGCGAGCAGGGTGGGGCACCGATGCCACGCGCTGCCATGATGGCGGATGTGGCGGAGTCGGGGCGCTATCAGCCGGCTCAGCAGACGCAACAGGTGCGTCTGCGGATCAAGGTGGCCCTGGATTAAGCCAGGGTTTTCTTGGCCTTTTCCAGCAAGCCCAGCAGGTCGCCGGTGTTGTCGGCGAACGGATTGGCCAGGCTTTTCTGTTGATGCGCCTGAAACTCCTCCTTCAGCGCCTCGACCTGCTTGGCGGTTTTCTCCATGGCACGGGTTTCTGACCAGCTCAGCTTTTCCGTTTCCAACATGGCTTCAAAGCGGCTGGGCGCCTTGGCCTGCTGGTCAGCTTGTGCCGGCTTGTTCAGGTTGGCGTCGAAGTTGGCGCCCGGGGCGTTGTTGAAGCGCGGACTCATCTGAGTCTGTACGGGTGACAGTTTCATGCAGTGGCTCCTTATGTTGGCGTGCCAGCACTGCAAGGAGCGTGCACAAGGTGCTGAAAAATCGAAAAAACACGGCGCGTGTGGGCAAAAATTGCCCAGTGGTGTCCGCGGTGTTAATGCGGGCGTCGGCCAAAGGCCGTTCATTAACAGGGCGCTAACGCTTCGGTTTCGGCAGCGCCGGACCGGCAGCGCGCTACAGGCAACCCATTGCCGGGAGGCAATCAAGAAGGCTTGCCGCTGAGACTAAAGTCTACCTTTTGCCGGGATTGCCCCTACCGACTCACTCCACAGCAAGTAAGTTGCTGAAATGTAAATGAAAAGGTCTGCTCTCTGGGGTGGTTGCCCGCCGTTTCTTTGACTAAGGTCGATCTTCCTCATGCCGCTTCCCTTGCTAGGTTAGCTTTGACTATTCCAACGATAAGGAAAGGGGAGCAGCACATGGCTTTTGAAAGCAGCGAAAAGGCCAAGGCGTACTGGGCGGAGAACCTTCGCCTGATGCTAAGCCTGTTGGCGATATGGTTCATCGTGTCCTACGGCTGTGGGATTCTGTTGGTGGATACCCTTAACGCCGTCCACTTCGGCGGCTTCAAACTGGGCTTCTGGTTTGCCCGACAAGGGGCCATCTATGTCTTCGTGGCGCTCATCTTTGTCTACGTGGCCAAGATGAACGCGCTGGACCGTAAGTACAACGTGCACGAGGACTGATGGCATGGATCTGCAAACACTGACGTATATCGTAGTGGGGGCAACCTTTGCCCTCTACATCGGCATTGCCATCTGGGCAAAGGCCGGTTCAACCAATGAATTTTACGTGGCCGGTGGTGGCGTACACCCGGTGGCCAACGGCATGGCGACCGCGGCAGACTGGATGTCTGCGGCGTCGTTCCTGTCCATGGCGGGTCTGATCGCCTTTATGGGCTACGACGGGGCGGTGTACCTGATGGGCTGGACCGGCGGCTATGTGCTGCTCGCTCTTTGCCTTGCCCCCTACCTGCGTAAGTTCGGCAAATTTACCGTGCCGGACTTTATCGGTGACCGTTACTACTCCCAGACCGCACGTACCGTTGCGGTGATCTGCGCCATCTTCGTCTGCTTTACCTATGTGGCAGGCCAGATGCGTGGCGTGGGTGTGGTGTTCTCCCGCTTCCTGGAAGTGGATGTGACCACCGGTGTGATCATCGGTATGGTGGTGGTGTTCTTCTACGCCGTACTCGGCGGCATGAAAGGGATCACCTACACCCAGGTGGCCCAGTACGTGGTATTGATTACCGCCTATCTGGTGCCTGCCGTGTTCATCTCCATCATGCTGACCGGCAACCCGCTGCCGCAGCTCGGTTTCGGTTCCGAATTGACCGCCGAGCCGGGCACATCGGTGCTGGCCAAACTGGATGGCCTGGTGTCGGAGCTCGGATTCACCGAGTACACCGACGGCTCCAAATCCACCGTGGACGTGTTCTTTATCACCGCGGCCCTGATGGTGGGCACCGCTGGCCTGCCTCACGTAATCGTGCGCTTCTTCACCGTGCCGAAAGTGGCGGATGCCCGTATCTCTGCCGGTTGGGCGCTGGTGTTCATCGCTCTGCTGTACACCACTGCTCCGGCCGTGGCCGCTTTTGCCCGTCTGAACATGATCGACACCATTAACGGTCCGGATGGTCAGGGTACCCTGTACGCCGAGCGTCCCCAGTGGATCAAGAACTGGGAACAGACCGGCCTGATCGGCTTTGCCGGCACTGACCAGAACGTGAAAGCCGCCGGTGACGCCGGTCAGAGCCTCGCCAACGACGGCGTGATGTTCTACTCCGGTGACGAGCGCAACAACATGAAGATCGACCGCGACATCATGGTGCTGGCCAACCCGGAGATCGCCAATCTGCCGAACTGGGTGATCGCACTGGTGGCGGCCGGGGGCATCGCGGCGGCGCTGTCGACCTCGGCGGGCTTGCTGCTGGTGATCTCCACCTCGGTTTCCCACGACCTGTTGAAGCGTAACCTGATGCCAAACATCACCGACAGGCAGGAGCTGACCTACGCCCGAATTGCCGCGGCGGTGGCCATCTGCATCGCCGGTTACCTCGGCATCAATCCACCCGGATTCGTGGCCCAGGTGGTGGCCTTCGCCTTCGGCTTAGCGGCCTCGTCGTTCTTCCCGGCGATCATCATGGGGATCTTCTCCAAGCGGATGAACAAGGAAGGGGCGATTGCCGGTATGGTCGTGGGCATCACCTTTACCGCGGGCTACATCCTGGCGTACAAGGGCGTATTCTTCGAGCCGCTGATCGCCAACAAGCCCGAAAACTGGCTGTTCGGTATCTCTCCGGAAGGGATTGGTACCCTGGGCATGGTGCTGAACTTCGTCACGGCCTTCGTTGTGAGCCGGATGACTCAGGAGTCTCCGCAGGAGGTTCAGGATCTGGTGGAAAGCATCCGATTCCCGAAAGGGGCCGGTACCGCCACCCACCACTAACAAAAAGGGGCACCGCAAGGTGCCCTTTCTTTTTCTTTCCCTGACCTTAAATGCCGCTTAAGGTGAGATAAACGATGCGAAGCAACACCCCGGCAAAGAGCAGAACAATGCCGCTCCGGTAGAGCCGGAACTCGGCCAGGTTCAGGTCTTTCAGCTTCCCGACCCAGACCTGCCAGACGGCATGCCAGTTGTGAGTGCGATGGATGTAACGCCCCAGAGCGATCATCACCAGGATGACGCCGAGGCCGAGTGCAACGGATTGTGCTATGGCTAACATGGTTCTCTCCCTGAAACTTCGCCCAGTGTATCAAGGATGTAACAGAACAACATGACCGATCCCGATCTGGCCCCCATCATCGATTTCCTGTCCCAACTGGTGCCCTTCAACCAGTTGGATGACGAGGGACGTCTTGAAGCCGCACGCGGCATCGAGATCGCCTATTTTGCCAAGGCCACCGGCGAGGTGCCGGTGGACTACAGCAACCCGCAGCTTTACATCGTCCGTTCCGGCGCCTTCGAGGTGCGCAGTGAGCACGGTGAGTTGCTGGATCGGCTGGGGGAGGGGGATTACTTCGGGTTTCCCTCCCTGCTGACCGGCGAGCAGGTCAGCAACCGGGTGCAGGTGCTGGAGGATGGCCTGGTCTACATCCTTCGCGAGGAGAGTTTTCGCATCCTCAGAGCTGCCAGCCGGGACTTTGACCGATTCTTCAACCGCAAACACGCCGAGCGCCTGCGTTACAGCGCCCGCTACCTGGCAAGGGAACACCTGAGCACCGCCCGGATCCGTTCGGTGATGGCGTCTCCGGTGGAAACCGTCGGGCCCTTTACCCCGATTCAGGAAGCGGCCCGGCGGATGCGCGACAATCGCATCTCCAGTGTGCTGGTGGTGCAGGATAACCGGCTGCTCGGGATCCTGACCGACCGCGATCTGCGCAACCGGGTGCTGGCGGAGGGGATCCCGGTGGACACCCCGGTGAACGAGGTGATGACCGCCGAACCGGTTTCCGTCCCCTCCCAGACCCTGGTGTTTGAAGCGATGCTGGCGATGAGCCAGCACAACATTCACCATCTGCCGGTGTGCGACGATGACGTGCCGCTGGGGGTGGTCACCAGCACGGACCTGATCCGCGCCCAGCGTAGCGACCCGCTGTACCTGATTGGCGAGATTGACCGCCAGCATGACCGGGCCGCGCTGGTGCAGGTGGCGGGGCAGATCCCCACGCTGTTGCAGAGCCTGATCCAGGCGGACGCGCGGGCGGAGGAGATTGGCCGTGTGCTGACTCTGGTTACCGACGCCCTGACCCGGCGGCTGCTGGCCCTGGCGCAGGAGGCGCTGGGCCCGGCTCCGATGCCCTGGTGCTGGCTGGCGTTTGGCTCCCAGGCCCGGATGGACCAGGCGGGCAAATCCGATCAGGACAACGGCCTGCTGCTGGCCCGTGAGCCCAACGATGAGGAGCAGAAGTATTTTCTGGAGATGGCCACCTTGGTCTGCGATGGCCTCAACGACAGCGGGTACGTCCACTGTCCCGGCGGCATCATGGCGATGAACCCCAAGTGGTGCCTCTCCCTCGACCAGTGGCAGGGGCAGTTTGAGCACTGGATTGATGAACCGGAACCCAAAGCCGTGATGCACGCCAGCATCTTTTTTGACATGAGAGCGGTGGCCGGGCGGGGTGAGTTGGCCAAAACCCTGCAGCGCCATGTGCTGGCGCGCTGTAAGGGCAACCAGATCTTTCTGGCCATGATGGCGGCCAACGCCTGCACCAACTCGCCGCCGCTGGGCTTCTTCCGGCAACTGGTGCTGGAGCGGGACGGTGAGCAGCGTAAGGCGCTGGACCTCAAACACAAAGGGCTGGCGATCATCAATGACATCGCCCGTCTCTATGCCCTGGCCTCCGGCTCCGAAGCGGTGGGCACCGCATCGCGGATCCAGGCGGCGATGAAGGCGGGGCTGCTGACCCGCAAAGACGCCCTGAACCTGGCCGATGCCCAGGAGTTCATCTCCCACCTTCGTCTGGCTAATCAGGGGGAGCAATGGAGTCGGGGGGAGGAACCGTCCAACTACCTGCGACCGGGCCGTGTCTCCGGGCTGACCCGTCACCAGCTTAAGGACGCCTTTGCCGTGGTCGCCCGGGCCCAGGATGGCATCCGGCTCAGCTTTGCCCGGAGCCTGTGATGGTGCCCTCGACCTTTCGCTTTGGTCTGGCGCGCTGGCGCAACCGGGTCCCGGACTATGACCGTTTCTACCAGGCTGGCGGGCCTCAGGGCTCGGCGGATTACCGCGAGCAGGAGATGCTGGCGCTCGATCTGGAACTGACCGGTCTCGACGTGCGACGGGACGCCATTCTCTCCATCGCCACCGTACCGATCATCAGTGGGCGACTGGTGTTGTCCCGGGCCTGGCATCAGTTGGTTGCGATTGAGGGGGGCGTCGGTCAGAGTGCCACCATTCACGGCATCCATGATCGCCATCTGGCCGATGCGGTACCGCCCGCCGAGGCGTTGGCGACCCTGCTGCCTCAGCTGGCCGGACGGGTGCTGGTGTGTCATCACGGCGGCTTGGATCTCGGCTTTCTGCAATCGGGACTGACCGAAACCTACGGTCAGGGGTTGCCTCTGGAGGTGATCGACACCCTGAAGATCGAACAGCGCCGACTGGAGCGGCAGGGCAGCATTCTGAAAGCGGATACTCTCAAACTGGCCCAGTGCCGCCGCCGATACGGCCTGCCGGATTACCCGGGCCACAATGCACTGATCGATGCCATCGCCTGTGGCGAGCTGCTTCTGGCCCAGGCCAGTGCGTTGGCCGGGCGTCGCCGTCTCACCATCAACACGCTGTTGGGACTGAGTCGCTGAGTCGCCGAGTCGGCTTGTCGAGTTTGGTTACAACTTCCCCCGTACATTTGCGCCCGCCTCCATTACGCTCAACTCAGAATGAGGAGGTTGGGATGGCACTACCCGCATTGTTGATGCTGGCTGGCGCGTTGGCGGCCGTGGAGTACCACAGTCACCGGCGCTCGGTTCAGGACGGGCGACACCGTGCCCCTTCCGGCCAGGCCCGGCTGGCGCTAAGGCCCAGCCAGTGGCTGCCGGGCAAGGTGAGCGTGATGCCGGACCCGGGGGCGATCATGGCCTGCCACGTGTTTGGCGTGGTGGAACATACCGGGATCTGGCTGGGGGAGGGAGCGATCGCCGAATTGCACGGCAGTGGTCTGGTGCGCGCAGTGTCG
>CAZWED010000153.1:0-7668 GCA_964632645.1 uncultured Ferrimonas sp.
GTGCTGGTGATCGCCGTGATGGCCACCGTGGTCGCCACGGTCATCGTGCTGGTGCTGTGGACCGCAAGTCAGGGCTATCGCCCGCTGTATGGCAGCCAGGAAGGGTTTGACAGTGCCGAGATCATCGAGGTGCTGGAAACGGAGAAGATCCCCTATCGCATGCAGGCCGACAGCGGCCAGATCCTGGTGCTGGAAGACCAGCTCGGCCGTGCCCGCATGACCCTGGCGGCCCGCGGCATCCGCGCCAAAATGCCTGCCGGCATGGAGTTGCTGGACAAAGCCGGCGCCCTTGGCAGCAGTCAGTTTTTGGAAGAGGCCCGCTATCGCCTGGGCCTGGAAGGGGAGTTGTCCCGCACCATCATGGCGATGAAAGCGGTGCGCAGCGCCCGCGTTCACCTGGCCATTCCCAAGCGCACTCTGTTCATCCGTCAGCAGCCGGAGAAGCCCTCTGCCGCGGTGATGCTGGAGTTGTACTCCGGCGCCACCCTGAGCCGCGCCCAGGTTGAGGCGATCGTGAATCTGGTGGTCGGCGCCGTTACGGCGATGCCGGTGGACGCCGTCTCAGTGGTGGATCAGAACGGCCGTCTGCTCAGTGCCGATCTGGAACTGGCACAAGAGCTGGCCCGCTCTGGCGAACGCCAGCTGACCTACAGCCAGCAGATGGAACAGGCCCTGGGCCAGCGTGCCAGCGAGATGCTTCTGCCGGTGCTGGGCTACGGCAACTATCGGGTGCAGGTGGCGGCCCGGGTCAACTTTGACCAGATCGAAGAGACCCGTGAGCAGGTCGACCCGGAAAACACCGTGGTGACCCGCGAAGCCAACCGCTCCGACAGCCGCGTCGGCAACCAGGCTCTGGGCATCCCGGGCGCGCTGTCCAACCAGCCGCCGGCCACCGAAGGGGAGCCCAATGCGGCCGAACCGGCGCAAAACCTCTCCAGCGAGAGCGAGCGCATCTTCGAGACCAGCCGCGCCGTGCGCCACACCAAGTTTCAACAGGCCCAGCTGGAGCGCCTCTCCGTTTCGGTGTTGCTGAACAGCGAAGCGGGCGAGTGGAGCCAGGCGCAACTGGATCAACTGGGGCAACTGGTGCAGGACGCCATCGGCTTTGAAGCCACCCGCGGCGACACCCTGTCCCTGCACGCCTTCCCGTTTGCGGCACAGCCGATGCCGGACGTGGAGCCGCTGCCCTGGTGGCAGACTCAGGAGTACCAAATTTACGTTCGTTACCTGATTGGCGCCTTCCTTGGCCTGGGCCTGATCCTGTTCGTGCTGCGCCCGCTGGTGAAACACCTGACCCGCACCGTCGAGTACGAAAAAGCGCAGGCGGAAGCGGCCAAAGCCGCCTTGCTGCCGGTGCATGAGCCGATCAGCGAGCCGGTGGTGCCGGAGCTGCCGCCGCCGGGCTCCGCCCTGTCGATTCAGCTGGAGCACCTGAGCCTGCTGGCAAACGAAGAACCGGCCCGTGTGGCGGAAGTGATCACGCAATGGATGGGCAACAATGAGCGCGACTAATCAAGAAGTGGCCACCCAACTGGGGGGCGTAGAGCAGGCAGCCATGTTGCTGGTGAGCATGGGTGAACAGGGGGCGGCCCGGGTGCTGTCCCACCTCTCCAGCCACCAGGTACAACAACTCAGCCAGATGATGGCGCGGCTCTCCAACGTCCGTCAGGACGACGCCGAGAGCGTATTGCAGCGATTCTTCAATGACTACCGTGCCCAGGCCGGCATCGCCCGGGCCAGCCGTGGCTACCTGCAGCGCACGCTGGACCTGGCCCTGGGCGACAAGTTGGCCAAGGGGCTGCTCGACTCCATTTACGGCGACGAGGTGAAAACTCTGGTGCAGCGTCTGGAGTGGGTGGAGCCCGCCCTGCTGGCCCGCCAGATTGCCCCGGAACACCCGCAGCTTCAGGCGGTGTTGCTGGGCCTGTTGCCGCCGGACGCCGCTTCTCAGGTACTGCAGCGCCTGCCGGAATCCAGTCACGACGAACTGCTGGTGCGCATCGCCCAGCTGGGTGAACTGGACCGCGAGGTGATTGAAGAGCTCAAAGAGCTGGTGGACCGTTGCCTGGTGGTGGCCAACGAGCGCAGCCACACCCGGGTGACCGGGGTGCGCCAGGTGGCGGGCATCCTCAACCGCTTCAGCGGCGACCGCAGCCAGCTGATGGAGATGATCAAGCTGCACGATCAGGGCCTGGCGGTGGAAGTCGAGTCCAACATGTTCGACTTCATCATCCTGGCCCGCCAGAGCGACGAGACCCTGCAGAACCTGCTTCAGGAGGTGCCGCAAGAGGTGCTGGCGCTGGCGATGAAGGGGCTGGATGCCGATTTCAAACGCCGTCTGTTTGGCTCGCTGCCCAAGCGGATGTCCCAGGCGCTGGAGCTTCAGGTCGAGTCCCTTGGCCCCGTTGCCCTGTCCCGCGCGGACGCGGCCCGTGCCGAGGTGATGGCGATCGCCCGTCGCCTGATGGCGGAAGGTGAGATTCAGCTGCAACTGTACGAAGAGCGAGTGGTGGAGTGATGGTGATGCAAAACCGATGGCGTCTGGATGGGGCTCGCGCCCGGCTGTACCGGTTTACGCCGCTGCCCCAGGAGGGCGCCCAGGGACACAGCGAGGGCGACAACTGGCAGGGTTACCAGGAGGGCTTCGACCGCGGCTTTAAAGAGGGACAGCAGCAGGGCCACCAGGCTGGCTATGACGAAGGGCTGGCACAGGGTATGGAGGCCGGACGGCAGCAGGGCTTTGCCAGCGGTCGTCAGGAGGGACTGTCCCACGCCGCCGAGCACGCCAGTGCGGAGCTGGACCAGGTGCTGGTGCCGGTCAAGGCACTGAAAGCGGTGCTGGAAGAGGGCTATCAGTCCCAGGTGCGCCAGCAGCGTGACCTGATCCTCGAACTGGTTCAGCGGGTGGCGCAGCAGGTGATCCGCTGCGAGCTGACCCTGCAACCCCAGCAGGTACTGAGCCTGGTGGAAGAAACATTGCGCGCCCTGCCGGATGGCCAGGAGGGGGTGAAGATCCACCTCGAGCCGGCGGCGTGTGAGCGATTGAAAGAGCTGGCGCCGGAGCGGATCCAGGACTGGACGCTGGTGCCGGACCCGAGCATCAGCCCGGGAGGGTGCCGCGTGGTGTCCGACAATCTGGATGCCGACGCCTCGGCGGAAGCGCGCCTGGACGCCTGCATGACCCAGGTGCAGGCCCGACTGGACGCGATGGACCTGGCGGAGCAGTCGGAGGCGGTGAGTGCCCCATAACGCGGCAATCATTGACTGGCCGGCGGTGCCGGTGGCCCGGATCTACGGGCGACTGGTGCGGGTGACCGGACTGTTGCTGGAAGCCGTCGGATGCGATCTGGGCACCGGAGAACGGTGCCTGGTGGAGCGTCGGGACGGCTCCATGGTGGAAGCCGAGGTCGTGGGCTTTCATCGCGATACCCTGTGCCTGATGCCGGTCACCCCCACCGATGGCCTGGTGCCCGGCGCCCGGGTCCAGCCTCTGCCCGGCACCGCCCCCGCGGTGGTGGGTGAGGGGTTACTCGGCCGCGTGCTGGACGGCTGTGGTGAGCCCATCGACGGCCTCGGCCCGTTGCAGGGCGTGCGCCAACTTTCCGGCCGCATCCAGACCCCCAACCCGTTACTGCGCCGTCCCATTGATGCCCCCCTTGATGTGGGTGTGCGGGCGATCAATAGCTTGCTTACCGTCGGGAAAGGCCAGCGACTGGGCCTCTTTGCCGGCTCCGGCGTGGGCAAATCCGTTTTGCTGGGCATGATGACCCGCTTTACCCAGGCCGACATCGTGGTGGTTGGGCTGGTGGGGGAGCGTGGCCGTGAGGTGCGCGAATTCATCGATCACGCTCTGGGGCCCGAGGGCCGGCAGCGGGCCGTGGTGGTGGTGGCTCCGGCCGATGCCACTGCCCTGATGCGCCTGCGGGCGATGCGCCTGTGCCACCGTATCGCCGCCGGATTCCGCGACGAGGGGCGCGACGTCCTGATGCTGGTGGACTCCCTGACCCGCTACGCCCAGGCCCAGCGTGAAGTCGCCCTGAGTCTGGGTGAGCCGCCGGCCACCCGGGGCTACCCGCCGTCGGCCTTTACCCAGTTGCCCTCCTTGGTGGAACAGGCGGGCAATGGCGAAACGGGGCAGGGCAGCCTGACCGCACTCTACACCGTACTGGTGGAGGGGGACGACCAGAATGACCCGGTGGCGGACGCCGCCCGCGCCATCCTTGACGGCCACATCGTGCTGTCCCGGGCGCTCGCCGAGCAGGGCCATTTCCCCGCCATCGACGTCAACGCCTCCGCCTCCCGCCTTGCGGCGCAGTTGGTGGACGAGTCCGACCTCGCCGCGATGCAGCGCCTGCGCCACCTGAACGCGCGTTTTCAGGAGGTGCGTGAGCTGCTGCCACTGGGCGGCTACCAGCCTGGTCAGGATCCGGAGCTGGATCTGGCGGTGCGGGTGCACCCCATGATCACCCAGTTCCTGCGCCAGAGCATGCATGAGTCCGAAGGCTACGAGGCCAGTCGGACTGGATTACGTCAGTTGATGGAGCAGATTGAACATGGCTGATCCCATCGCGTTGTTGCGCGAACAGCAGGAGAAGCGGCTGGTGGCCCTTGGCGGTCAGCGGACCGAACGTCAGCAACGCCTGGTCAAGCTGCGTCAGCACGAGCACCAGTTGACCGCGCTGATCCAGGATTACAGTGGGGCGGGCGAGGGCCACGTCCTGCTGATGGCCAACCGAAGCCAGATGGTGACGCAACTGCAGCCCCTGGTGGAACAGTGCCAGCGCCAACAAGCGGTGGCCGAAGCCGACCTGGCCAGCCTGGAGGGCCAGTGGCGACGCCAGCTCGGACGCCGTCAGGGGTTGGTCTGGCTGGAGGGTGAGAAGCGCCGTCGCCAGCAGGACCACGCTCGCCGTCAGGAGCAGAAGCAGATGGACGAACTGGCCGGGCGCAAGCGAACGGTCTGATTCGCAGGACAAAAATAACCGGCCCTAAGGCCGGTTTTTTTGTCTGTTCGCCGCTTCACGGAGGTGATGTCATAAAAAAGCCCCCGAATCGGGGGCTTTGCTCTGGCAGGGAAAGCGTCAGACTCAGGCGGGGCTGGCCGCGCCGTAATCGACGGTTTGCGCGTCGCTCTGGCCCGGGTTTAGCACGCGATCCAGCAGCGCTTTCTGACCGGCCAGCAGTTTGCCGTTCACCTCATTTTCCACCTGGCAATCGCGGACCAGTTGCTGCAGATGGTTCCACAGGCTGGTCATGGTGTGACGGCTTTGCGGCCCCAGCGCGTGAAACAGCCGCTGCATGCCCGCCGCATCGGCGGACACACCCAGCAGGGTCAGGGTTTCGCTGCGTCGCTCGGCCCGGCCCTGCAGCTTAGCGCAGAGGGCTTCTACCCGTTCATTGTGCTGAGTCAGGGCTTGCTGGTCACGACGCTCAAGCAGGCTGCGCTGATGTCGCAGCAGAGCCCGCAGTTGCTGGTAGTCCTCGATGTCGAGGCGGATTTCACGAACCAGCTGCTGCAGGCGTTCCCGTTTACTGGTCATTTAGCCGTGTTGCTCCAGCATGGATTGGGCCAGGTCGTTAAGGTCCAGCTCAAAGCGACCTTCAGTCAGGGCGCTGCGCAGGGCGTTCACCTTGTCCATATCCACATCGCTCAGGCCAGCCAGTTCCTGTTCCGCCTGCTCCAGCAGTTGCCAGTCGTCACTGATCGCCTCTCTTTGCTTGGGCAGAGGGGCGGCGTGGCCTTCCGGCGTGTTGACCGGCGACTTCGCGGTCGCCAGGCTGGCGGGGAAGTTCGAGGATAATTTGTTGATTTCCATGATCTTGACTCGCTGCTCAGGGGAAAAACTTTTGTCACTGTCAAAAAAGCGACCCCTCGGCGTCAAAACTTAAAACCGGGTTTGCACTTTTCCCGGTGCCACCGGGTAGGCGGTGATCACGACGCCGGAGCTCAGGTTGCGAACCCGCACCGGTTCCCCTTCGGATCCCGAGTCTAAGGCGACCCCTTTCATCACGGCACTGAATCCGCCGCTCGCCGCTTCAATGATCACCTCATCGCCAATGCTGACCCAGTTCGGCGCGGTGACCTGGCTGTGGCGGATCGGCTGATCCGGCCGAATCGCCCGCCGCACGCTCTGGCCCACCAGGCTGCTGCGATCAAACACCCAATCCTGGCTGCTGACCCCCAACTCCCGTTTGGCCTGACTCAGGTCGGAAGGGGTAATGGTGTGGCCACGGCCAAGCCGGTGGCGGGTCACCGGCACCTTGGCGATGGCGCTGACCCGGGCCCGGACGTAATAGCGCCAGCCCTGTGACGGGCAACTGACCTGACGCTGAATGCGGCCCAGAGGGAGGGCTTGATCCGCCGGTGGCTCAATCTCCACCGGACCGTCGCAGGGGGTCTGGCTGTCCAGTCCGGACGTGGGATCCACCCGCACCTGGCGCTCAAGCAGGGTCAGGCCCCGACGCTGGCTCCACTGGGTCAGCTCCCGATTCAGGGTGTCACTGAATTGGGTGGTTACCTGGTCTGCCGCAGAAACGCCCTGCGCGCTTCCCAGGGGGGGAAACACCAGACAGAGCAGGGGAAGCCAGGCGGAAAAGCGGATTCCTGTTTTTGCGAGGCTAAATCTATAAGTCATTGAATAATAAGAATAATAAACCTTGGCACGGTTTTTGTTTTGTCCTCGGCGCTGACCACTATGGTCGCACTGCCATTTAGCCGAGACAAGCAAAGAAGGAGTTGTCATGGCAATCAATCTTGATGCCGCCCTGGGCGTCCATGGGCACACCCTGGATTTCCGGGTGGAGCGGGCCAAAGTGCTTTCGGGCAACCTGGCCAACGCCGAAACCCCCGGATACCTGGCCCGGGATCTGGACTTTTCCAAGTTGATGACGCAGCTGGAAAGCGGCCAGTCGGTCACCCGTGATTACCAGCACGGCTACCGTGTGCCGTATCAGACCTCGGCGGATGGCAACACCGTTGAACTGGGGCAGGAACAGGCCCGTTTCGCGCAAAACGCGATGGATTTCCAGACCAGCCTGACCTTCCTGAACATGAAAATCCAGGGCCTGCAAAAGGCCATTGAGGGTCGCTAATCATGTCCTTTGTCGACATTTACCAGATCGCCGGTTCGGCGATGAACGCGCAAAGCATTCGCCTCAACACGGTGGCCAGTAACCTGGCCAACGCCGAGGCGGCGGCGCCGGACGAAGCCAGCGCCTACCGGGCATTGAAGCCGGTGTTTCAAACCCTGTATGAGCAGAATCACGAAGGTGGCATGAGCGCCAACGTGAAGATAGCCGGTGTGGTGCAGTCCGATGCCCCGCTGGAGAGCCGCTACGAGCCGGATCATCCGATGGCCAATGAGCAGGGCTACGTGACCTACTCCAACGTCAACACCGTCCAGGAGATGGCCGACATGATGGCCGCGACCCGGGCATTTGAAACCAGCGTCGACATCATGTCCCGCGCCCGCTCCATGCAGCAGAGCCTGCTCAAACTCGGAGGGATGTAACCGGTGAACAGCATCGCCCTTGATGGTGCCCAGAGCACCCAGACCAGCGCCGAGCCGCAGGTCACCAATAACCCCAACAGCTCCGCTTCCCTGAAGAACGAGTTTCTCACCCTGATGGTGGCGCAGATCCAGAATCAGGATCCGCTGAATCCGCTGG
>CAZWED010000154.1:0-7663 GCA_964632645.1 uncultured Ferrimonas sp.
AGATCGTAAGAGGTTTTCAGCGCCTGCCGGCGATGCTCCTGGCTGTGGTACAGGGTGTAGGAGAGCGCCTCGGCGCGATCCAGCACGCGCCGGGTCGCTCTTTCGAACTCGATCTTGATTTCAGCGACCTCGGCGGCCAACTGGCGGTATTGTGCCAGATCGGCCATTAAGGTGGCGCAGGGGTGGCGTTCCTGGCAGTGAAACGAATCGCTGACGTTGGCGATTTTCAGATCCAGTTGCTCGAGGTACTGGTCCAACTGCGCTTGAATCTCCTCTGGGAGCGCATTGAGAGCTTGCACATCAAGCTTGTAGTTGCTGGAGTCCGCCATGGCGTTCGCCAGGTCGCTCAGCAGCACCTGATGGGCCTTGATCTCGGCCAGCCGGGACGGGTCACGGTACTCGCTGCCCAGATGCACCATCGGATACTTCAGTATCTGGGTTCGGATGTTGAAGTAGGCCCCCCGGATCGCCTCGTCTTTTTCGGTGTATTGGGGAGCCAAAGCGATCAGTTCGTTCACTGCAGTGTGGTAGGCGCGGTAGTGGGGCAACACCTCCGCCAGCGACCGGTTGCGGCTGGTCACCTCACGCACTTTCTCTTTCAGCGAAGTCAGCCCCTGCTGCAGGGTGTCCAGATCGAGCAGGTTGCGGTCCCGGATCAACAGCACTTCAGCGACGCGAACCCGGTCCATCGCCATCTGGATCTGGGAGATGTCGCGAAAATTCCGATACTCGGTCACCACCTTCTGAATGATGCCGATGCTGCCCATGGCGGTCAGCATCAGCACCAGGATGATCAGGGAAAACGCCCCAAACAGGCGAGAAAGGGAGCGGCGCTCCCGCTTACCCCGCTCAAGGATGTCATTGAGTTCACTCATCGAATCAGTCCCGGTAGTTCTGGCTGATGGCGATCATGGCGTCACGCTGGCGCAGGAAATGGCTCACCAGCTCCGGGTCCAGATGGGTGCCTGCGGCGTCGGCAATGATGGCAAACGCCTGCTCATGGGAGAGCGACGGCTTATAAGGACGCGCGCTGATCAGCGCGTCAAACACGTCGGCAATGGCGACAATGCGGGCCTCCAACGGGATCTCGTCGCCTTTCAGGCCACAGGGGTAGCCGGTGCCGTCGTAGCGTTCATGGTGGTGGCGTGCGATGGCACGGGCCAGCACCATGACGTCGGAGTCGTCCCCCTCCAGCAGCTGTGCCCCCAGTTCGGTGTGGGTTTTCATCAGGGCCCACTCCGAGTCATTGAGTTTGCCCGGCTTGCCCAGTACCGCGTCGGGGATGCCGATCTTACCGATGTCGTGCAGCGGCGCTGCGTGGAACAGATCCTTGCACCACTGCGGTGTGCAGCCGTAGGACTCGGCAATCCGCTGGGCATAGTGCGCCACACGCAGCACGTGCAGGCCGGTTTCCTCGTCTTTAAAGGCGGTGGCTTTGGCCAGCTTTTCGATCATCACCAGACGGGAGCGCTGCAGCTGGCTGGCCTCGTGTTTGAGTGCCTGCAGCAGGCCCAGTTTATGGTGTTGCGCCGCCAGCTGGGCGCGAACGCGGTGCAGCACCGTGGGCCCGTGGAAGGGCTTGCGGATGTAATCGATGGCGCCGCACTCAAAACCGCGCACCTCGTCTTCCGGACGATCGTTGACGGTGATGAAGATCACCGGAATGTCGCTGTACTCCGGGTCTGCCTTGATCTGCCCGCACAGGGCATAGCCATCCAGTTCCGGCATTACGATGTCCATCAGGATCAGGTCCGGGCGGTTCGGCAGGCGCGTCAGCGCCTCCCGGCCACTGCGGGCAATCAGCACCCGGAAATGCGGGCTGAGAATACCGGTAAGAAGTTGCAGGTTCTCCGGACTGTCATCGACGATCAGCACCGTGGCCTGCTCTTGCACCATCGAATTCATCTTGTATCCCCCATCGCACGCACCACAACGCGGCGACGGCAAACATTCCGCAGGATCGCAAAAGCGGTTAACGCAGCGAGGCCACGGAAAACGGTTGAAGAATTGTGTCTTGAAACCGGCAATCGGGGGGCCGGCAGGGCTCCGGACAGCGTCCTGCGTGTCGTAGGGTACGGAGCCTGAATGTCATGCCGTGGGAGGGCATGACCGGGTATCGTCAATCCGGTTTGGGGGCCGGAACATCGGCGAACCTGCATTCCCCTGGCGCATTAAATTGGCAGGGGGGCCAAAATTTACGCCGGAGTCCGCCGACGGTCAACGGGGTTTTTGCTGGATTTTTCGCTGGATACGCCATTCATGATCGCGGTCGCGAATTGGGCCGCCCGAAATGACGGATGCCGTTGCCATCGCTGGCAAACCGCGCGGGCGTTGCCGCTTCCGCGCTCAGTCGATGTCGAAGGAGTAGTAGAGATCCAGCGATTGTTCGGTGGTTTCCGACACGGCGGAAACCGCTTCCAGCCACAGCCGTTGCAGCAGGTAGTAGCGCACCGTCAGTTCGTTGATGCTCTCACCGAACACCCCGACCCCGTATTTGAGGAACAGGCGCTTGCCGAGGTAACCACTGATGGTCACCTGGGTGTCCTCGCCTTCACTTTCGGTATCCAGCACCACGTTCTGGAACCCCAGCCCCTCACCGATGGTGGTGAACACCCCCTGGGTGGTGTTGACCCCGAGCCCCAGTGCGGCGGAAGCGAACAGGGCGCTGCCTCCGTCGGAGCTGCTCAGGCCGCGGCCGCGGGTGATGTAGGAGAGGATCTCCTGTTGCTCCATCGCGGGGTTGGAGAACAGGGTCATCTGCGGCGAGGCGGGGGTGCCCGTCAGGCGAAGCCCGGCAGTCACGTCTTCCGACTCGATGATGCGCACCGCTTCCACATCGAGGCTGGGCAGGGCGGGGGGGCCGTTAAAGGTGGCCATGCCGCGACGGATGGTCAGGCGCTGGCCAAAGGCGCGGAACTCACCGTCCTTGAGGTTGAGGTCGCCGTAGGCCTGCAACGGTTGTCCCGGCTGCTGTCTCAGGGTCAGCTTGCCGCCCACATTGCCGGTGAGGCCAAAGGCTTTGACCGTCAGTTTATCCGCAATCTCGATGTCCACATCGAGGTCCAGGTGGGTGCTGATGGGCGATTCGGTTTCCTGCTGGTGGTCGATGTAGACCACGTCGTCGGACACCGCGACCGCCCCCTCCGGCAGGGCCGAGAGGGTAAAGCTGCCTTCGGGCACCTTGACCGAACCGCGGATCTGGAGGCGTTCGGGACTGAGGACGAAACGCAGGTCCGGCGAGGCTTCCAGCACCACCATGGGCGGGTACAAAATGGACAGTCGGTCCCCCTTCAGGGTCAGCGCGCCGGCCAGGCCATTCGACCAGGTCAATGCGCCGTCCAGATCGGCCCGGCCCTGGCCCATCCGCATCTCACCGTCCACCTCAACCTGTTTGCCGGTAAAGTTCAGGCGCAGGTCCATGTCCTCCAGCTCGGTGGGGTTCACCACCATCTTGAGGTGCCCTTCGGTGAGGGCAAACTGGCCATTCAGTTCGGGCTCCTTCAGGGTGCCGCCAAAGGTGATGTCGCCGTTCAGCACCGCCTGGGCGTCGGACAGCGAGGGGATCCAGGCCAGGTAGGGCGAGAGCTGAAGCTCGCTGGTTTTCAGGTGGCCGGAGAGCGAGTAGGGGGCTTCGGGGCCCAGGTTCAGGGCCATCTCGATCTGGCGACTGTCGTCAATCTGGGTGTTAAACCGCAGCGCCAGCCCTTCCTGGTTGAGGGTGGCCATCAGGTCCACCGACTTCCACTCGATGCGGCTTGGCGGCAGGCCGCCACCACGGCGCAGCACCAGACTGCCGTCGCGGTCCTGCAGTTGCGCCTGGAGGTAGGGCAGTTGCCCCGGTTGCCAGCTGATGTAGGCTTCCCCCTGCACCCGGCTCTTGGGCCGAAGCCGCTTGGGCAGCACCGATTTGAGGGCCTTGCGGATCTGGGCATCGAGGGTCAGCGCCGCCGCCCCGCGGGGGCCAAGCAGCGCCGGGCCCTTCAGGCAGAGATCCACGCCGCTGCCCTGCCAGCAGTGTTCGCCCAGCACCAGGGCCTGACGCTTCTCGTCGTAATGGACCATGGCGGGCAGGTTGGTCTGCCACTCGCCATAGGGGGTATGGATGGCGCCATTGAGGATGGCGCCGCGCCAGTAGCCCTCGTCGGGGTAATAGTTGCCCCCCATGGCGAGGGTGGCGTTGGTTTCCCCGCTGAGGGTCAGGTCCAGATCCTGGCGCAGCCGGCTGCCCTGACCGTGCAGGCGCAGCGGACCGAGCTCGGTGCCGGCCAGGTCCAGGTTGCCGGTGTTCAGGTCGAGCACCGCCTGGTGATCCCGCCGGGGCCAGTAGGCCAGCGCCATCTCCAGCTTGTCGGTCTGGTAGGTGTCGTAACCGGGGCGACGGGCGGTCAGGATAAGGTCCAGCTTGGGATCGGCCACCGGGCCGGACAACTGCAGCGTGGCCCGGGCATTGCCGGTCAGCTCCGGCAGCCAGCGGGTCAGGGCGTCGGCATTGAGCTGCCCTGAAGGCGCCATTCGCCATCCACGATGGCCCCGTCCATTGCCAGCGTTGTCTGATTGACTGCGAGGCGCAACTGCTCGGCCTGCCCCTGCCAGTCGCTGTCCAGAGCGACACTTCCCTGCAGTTGCAGCGGGTAGTCATACAGGGTGCCGTTCAGGTCGGCGTTGTCCACCGTGATGGCCCACCGGGCGCTCTGGTCCGGCGGGGCCACAAAATGCCCCGTGCTGCTGGCCTGGCCGTTCAGTGTCAGGGTGAGGTCGGGGTGGAGGCGGGAGAGGTCAAGCCCTTCGGCATTGACGCTGGCGTTCCAGGCCAGGCGTTCGCCGTAGGTCAGGGTGCCCGCCACGGCGGCCTTGCCCATCTCGCCATCCATCTGTGCCTGATGCACCGTCAGTTCCCCCGGCCGGTGCTCCGCCGATGCCGTCACCTGGCCGGAGCTGTAACCTTCGGCGCTGAGCAGGCCGGCCATCTGCGCCTGCTGGTGGGTCATGTCTCCGGAGGCGGTCAGCGTCAGGTTGTCCGCCTGGTATTGGGGCGCGCCCTGCAGGGGCCACTGCAGATGCTGCCCGTTCAGCGTCAGCGAGAACGGCATGGTGGGGAGCCCCAGCTGGATCTGGCCGGTCAGGTCGGCGGTCAGCGGGCCTTCGGTGCGCAGGGTGGCTTCCAGGTCGGTCAGGCGGTTACGGGCAGTGGCGTGCACGTTATGACCCGCCAGTTCCGGCAACCAGGGCAGGGCGCCCATCTCACCTTCCACTTCGGCATCGATGCCATACCCCTCCTTAAACGCCATCCATACCCGGCCGGTCAGATTGGCCCAGTTATGACGCACTTCGATGTGGGGCACGCTCAGGGAGGTGTGTTGCCAGGTGCCGAGAAAACTCAGGTGTTCCACCCGGTGATCCATCCAGCCGATCTGGACATGGGCGTTCTGGGCCAGCGCCTGTTGCACGTCGATGGCGAAGGGCAGATCCACCGTGGGCAGGTGAGCCATGGCCCAGCGCGTGGACGCGGGATCGGCCGGCTGAGGGGGCGTCGGGGCGGAGTCGCTCTCTTCGTCATCCCCCAGCGGGATAACGATGTCGGCGCCGTCCAATTGCAGACGCTCCACGTCCAGGCGGGTGTCGGCCATCTCGGCGGACGCCCGCAGACGCTCGGCCCTGTAGGTCATGTCATCCACCCGGACATCAATATGTTTCAGGTCCAGGTTGTGGCCAATGATGGTCAGCGGCAGGCCGATGCCGGTGTAGCCGTCCGGTCCGGGCTGGCGGGGAGCGGACGGTTCCGGCGGCTCGCTGGACTCACCGCCGATCTGGTCAATGTCGATGGCCACGCGAACGCCGTCCGCCTTCAGCCCATCGACGCAGACCTGCTGGTTGATCAGGCAGCGCAGGCGCCATTGTGCATCAAAGCGATCCACTTCGACCTGGATCCCCGACATCGAGAACCGCACATCGCTCAGTTGCAGGCCCCGGTTGATCCGACCGCCCTGATAGTTGAGTGACAGGCCGGGGACGACCGCATCCGCCAGGGCCACCACCAGGTGGGAGCCCACCGGTGTGCCCAGCAGCAACGCCACCAGGATCAGCAGGATCAGTGGCAGGAAGGTGAGGAAGTACAGAACTCGGCGGATCATAGCTCGGCTCCGATGCTGATGTGCAGCATGGGGCTGGCATCCGGATCGGTGAAGCCATAACCCACTTCGATCTTGATGGGGCCCACCGGGGAGATCCAGTGAACGCCGCCGCCGAAGGAGGCCTCAAAATCGATCGCTTCCGATTCGTTGGTGTCAAACGCGCTGCCGCCGTCGACAAAGGCGGCCAGTCGCCAGGTCGGGGTCAGGTAGTACTGGTACTCCATGGAGCCCACCAGCAGGTAACGGCCCCCCACCAACAGCTCCGTGGTGCCCCCCTCGCCATCGTCCACGGTGATCTTGGGGCCGAGTGACTGGTAGCTGTAGCCCCGGATGGACTGGTCGCCACCGGCGAAAAAGCGCAACGACGGGGCAAGGTTCAGCAGGTCATCGTCGTTGATGACGTTGATGCCGACGTCGGCCCGGGCGGTCAGGCGGTGCCGCTCGACGGGGGTGTAGACCGCCCGCAACTGGCTGCGGAACCGGGTGATGCGCTGGCTGGAGCCCCAGGCGCTGTCCGCGTGCTCCAGCAGGTACAGCTGGCGCAGCCCGTCGGTGGGGTCCAGCGGCGGGCCCCGGCGCTGGGTGCGGCTGAAACTGATTTGGGGCATCAGGTACTTGGCGTTGTGGGCTTGCGGGCCCTGGGTCCAGTCTTCGTAGAGAAAGCGCATGGCGACGGTGCGGATCCAGCGGTTGCTCATGACGGTACGGCGGCCAAAGCTGGCCTGGTACTGGCTGGACTCAATGTCGCCGAACTCCTCTTTCCCTACGCTGGCGTTGAACACCAGCTTGTCATTGATGGGGTGGGAAAACGGGATCCGGTAGTCGAAGCTCAGCTTGGGATTGACCTTGGAAAACTCCGCCTTGGTTTCCTGGCTGTGGCCATGGCGATTCACCACCGGGGTGCGCCAGGTGGTGGACACACGAAACTCGGTGTCAGTGGCGTAACCGATACCCAGATCGATGGAGTGGCGGGGCGGCGGCGAGAGGCCCGCCTCAATGGGCACCAGTCCGTCCTGGGCCAGCTCCGGGTGCGGCAGCACCTTGACGTCCTGAAAGTAGCCGGAGCCCAACAGGGTACTGGTGAACTTGGCCACTTCGTCGGCGTGGTAGGGGGCGCCCGCCTCAAACGGCACCATCTCCTGCAGCAGTTCGGGCTTCAGTTCCGACGCCCAGAAGGTGACGTCGCCCAGGCGGTAGCGTCGGCCACTCTCGTAGAGCAGCACCAGGTTCGCCAGGTTGTTGTCCCGGTCCACCTCCAGACGATGCTGGGCCATGCTGCCATCGAAATAGCCGCGAACCAGTCCCAGGGTCAGCAGGTCGGTCTTCAGGGACTCGTATTTGCCGTGGTGCACCACGTCGCCGGGGTGGATGTCGATGCGATTGAGGCGCGCTTCAAAGGCGGGGTCATGGCGGGCATCGCCGTCGATCAGCACGATCACCTGGTCGTAGCGCATCGGCTCACCGCGGTCGACGGTCAGCGTCAGGGTCCAGTTGGGTTCGGTTCGCTGCACCTGAGTGGAGAACACCGCCTG
>CAZWED010000155.1:0-7658 GCA_964632645.1 uncultured Ferrimonas sp.
CGGGTTGGAGTTCACCAGGATGACCCGGTATCCCTCTTCACGCAGCGCCTTACACGCCTGGGCACCGGAGTAGTCAAACTCACAGGCCTGACCGATTACGATCGGGCCAGCGCCCAGGATAAGAATGCTTTGAATGTCTGTACGTTTCGGCATCGTTATTCTTCTCTGTGCTTACTGGGCCTTAAACTCATCCATCAGTTCGATAAAGTGATCGAACAGGGGGGCGGCATCATGCGGACCGGGGCTCGCTTCCGGGTGACCCTGGAAGGAGAAGGCCGGCTTGTCGGTGCGATGAATGCCCTGCAAAGAGCCGTCAAACAGGCTCTTGTGAGTGGCACGCAGGTTGGCCGGCAGGGTCGCTTCGTCCACGGCGAAACCGTGGTTCTGGGCGGTGATCATCACGGTGTTGCGGTCCAGATCCTGAACCGGGTGGTTACCGCCGTGGTGGCCAAACTTCATCTTGATGGTGCGGGCACCGGAGGCCAGGGCCAGCAGCTGGTGACCCAGGCAGATCCCGAACACCGGCACGTCGGTTTTGAGGATTTCGGTGATCGCCTCGATGGCGTAGTCACAAGGCTCCGGGTCACCCGGGCCGTTGGACAGGAACACACCGTCCGGCTTCATCGCCAGCACTTCGGAGGCGGGCGTCTGGGCCGGCACCACTGTCACGTCACAACCGCGATCCACCAGCATGCGCAGGATGTTCTGCTTCACGCCGTAATCGTACGCCACCACTTTGTAACCCAGCGCCTCAGCCGGCGTGTCGGAGGGCAGACCACCCACCAGCTTCCAGCTGCCTTTGCGCCAGGTGTAGCAATCGGACACGGTCACTTCCTTGGCCAGGTCCATCCCTTTCAGGCCGGGGAACGCCTGAGCCTGGCTCAGCGCCTCGCCAACGTTGGCTTCGGAATCATCGCCCACCAGGATGCAGCCGGCCTGGGCGCCTTTTTCGCGCAGGATACGGGTCAGCTTTCGGGTGTCGATGTCCGCAATGCCTACGATGTTGTGGCGCTTGAGGTAATCAGAGAGGGATTCTTCGTTACGGAAGTTGGAAGCCAGGGCAGGAAGGTCGCGAATTACGAGGCCCATGGCATGAATCGCGGAGGATTCGGTGTCTTCGGCGTTGGTGCCGGTATTGCCAATGTGGGGATAAGTGAGGGTAACGATTTGTCGGGAATAGGAGGGATCTGTCAGGATTTCTTGATAGCCGGTCATGGAAGTGTTAAAAACGACTTCTCCGACGGATGAACCGTCCGCCCCAATGGATTTACCACGGAAAACGGTGCCATCCTGGAGCACTAACAGGGCAGTTTTATTCAACTTGACCTCCCACCAGAAATAATTATAAGTTGTTAATTCTTAGCCATTTATGGCTGTAGGGTCACTTACCGGAATCCCGAAAATAGGAATTTTTGGCAAATTCCGCGCATTATATCAGTCGGATCCGGTTTTGACTACAGATTTCCTCAACAAAAAGGCCCGCATTTCGCGGGCCTTTTTGTTTACGGCTTCAATCCCAGCACCTGCTGCATGTCGTACAACCCATTGGCCTGCCCGGCCAGAAAACGGGCAGCCCGCATGGCGCCATTGGCAAAGGTCATGCGGCTCGACGCCTTATGGGTGATCTCCAGACGTTCGCCAATATCGGCAAACAGGGCGGTGTGTTCGCCCACGATGTCCCCGGCACGGATGGTAGAGAACGCGATGGTATCGCGCGCCCGTTCTCCGGTGATCCCTTCGCGGCCATAGATGGCGCACTGCTTGAGATCCCGCCCCAGCGTCTCGGCGATCACCTCGCCCATCTTCAGCGCGGTGCCCGAAGGCGCGTCCTTTTTGAATCGGTGGTGGCCCTCGATGATCTCAATATCGGTGTAGTGCCCCATCACGTCAGCGGCCACTTCCAGCAATTTGAACAGCAGGTTCACGCCCACCGCCATGTTGGGCGCCAGCACCACGGGCAGGGTTTTGGCTACCTCGGCGATCTGCGCCTTCTGCGCATCGGTGAAGCCGGTGGTGCCAATCACCATCGCTTTGCCATTGGCCTGGCAGAGGGAGAGAAACTCAAGGCTCGATTCCGGTGAGGTGAAATCGATGAGCACATCGAACTGGTCCATCACCGCCTCAACGTCGTCCACCAGCGCCACCGACAGCGCGCCACGGGCCACCAGTTCACCGGCGTCCACCCCAATCAGGGAGGAACCCGGCCGCTCTATCGCCGCACCCAGCGCAATTCCTTCGTTGTCGATGGCGGCTTCAATCAGGGTTCGGCCCATACGGCCACTGGCTCCGGTAATGGCCACTCGAATTGCGTGCACGGCGGTACTCCTTTGTCTGACTCGGTGTGACGCTCCGCACTATATCGGCTTTGCGGGCAACAAAAAAGGAAGCCGAAGCTTCCTTTTGGTTATGGATTGGCGGCCTTAAACGATGGCCAGCAGCTCCACCTCAAACACCAGGGCGGAGAACGGCGGGATGGCGCCGCCAGCGCCACGCTCGCCGTACGCCAGCTGGTGCGGGATGTACAGCTTCAGCTTGGTACCGGGGCTCATCAGCTGCAGCGCTTCAGTCCAGCCGGCGATGACGCCGCTCACCGGGAACTCGGCCGGCTCACCACGCTCTACGGAGCTGTCGAATACGCGGCCGTCAGTGAACATGCCGTGGTAGTGGCAACGCACGGTGTCCTGCAGACCCGGCTTGTCGCCTTCGCCTTCGGCCAGCACTTCGTACTGCAGACCGGAAGCGGTCACCTGCACACCATCACGCTTGGCGTTTTCGGCCAGGAACGCTTCGCCTTCAGCGGCGGCGGCTTTGGCTTTGGCTTCCTGAGCTTCAGCCAGGCGCTGGGAGATCACGGCAAAAGCTTCTTGCAGCTCCGGGCCCGGTACGGCGCTGGGCTTGCCAGCAAAGGCGTCAGCCAGACCAGCCTGTACGGCAGCGATGTCTACGCCGTCGAAGCTGTTACCGGCCAGTTGCTCGCCCATCTGACGGCCTACACCGTAGCTCACTTTCTGTTCAACAGAGTCAAAGGTCATTGTGCGTTCCTGCGTTTTTTGTCGCGGTAAAGAGCGGGCAGTGTAACATTCTTCAGCGCGGGACTCGACAGCCGGGCCGCCGCCCCTGAGCCTTAGCCTGCTGATACCAGCCCTGGGCCTGGCCCTGCATCTGTTGCAGGTCCTGGATCCGCGTGCTGTGCGAAGGGTGCGTGGAGAGCAGCTCCGGCGGCGCCCCGCCACTGGCCCTGGCCATGTTGTGCCACAGGTCGACGCTGGCGGCGGGGTCGAACCCCGCCCTGGCCATCAGCTCAAGACCCACCACGTCCGCCTCACTCTCTTGCTGGCGGCCAAAGGGCAAGGCGATGCCCACCTGGGCCCCAAGGCCCAACCCAGCCATGATCAGGTCCTGATTCGAGGCGCCGCTGGCCCCCAGTGCGATCTGAACGATCTCCAGACCGGCATTGGTCATCTGCGCCCGGGACACCTGCTCGTTGCCGTGGTCCGCCAAAACGTGCGCCACCTCGTGCCCGAGAACGGTGGCCAGCTGGTCAGGGGTCTTTGCCACCTTGAGCAAACCGGTATAGACGCCGATGTGGCCACCGGGCAGGGCAAAGGCGTTGACCTGATCCGACTCAAACACCACCACTTCCCAGGTTTCTCTCTGGTTCGGATCGATGCTGGCCAGCAGGGCCGGATCGGTCACCGCATCGGCCACGCAGCGCACGTAGGCGTTGATGGCCGGATCCGTCGAGGCTTTCTCCTGCTGCTTGATCTGGGCAAAGGATTGCGCCCCCATCTCGCGCATCTGGTCCTGAGAAAACAGTAAGGTCTGGCCCCGACCCGTGGGGGATTGGTTGGTGCACCCCACCATGATCAGTGCCGCGACGGCCATTGCCCATTTCCGCATAGTGATTACCTGCTCAACCTCTCACACGTCATAACTTAAGGTGGGTATCGAGAAAGCCCAACATCGCTTCATACATCTCGGCGCGATTCTCTTCGCCGTAGAAGCCGTGGCCTTCCTTATCCATCACCATCCACTGCAGCGGGTGCTGCTTCGCCTCCAGGGCGGATTTCAGACGCTCGGCGTGCTCAATCGGCGCCCGCTCATCCTCTTCACCATGGATCAGCATCACCGGCGTCTTCAGTTTATCCACTTGATAGACCGGGCTGAACGCTTTTAGTTGCGCCTCATCCTCACCCAGGACTTTGTTCAGATAGCGCATGCCGTATTTGTGCTCCTGCACGTCCCCCTCATCAAACATCAACGGCAAATCGTAGATGCCGACAAAGCCGATGGCGCAGGCATACAGGTCCGGCTCGAGGATGGCACTTTGCAGCGCCGAATAGCCGCCAAAGCTGGCGCCATAAAGACAGATCCGCCCCTTGTCGGCAATCCCCTGCTCAACCAGGTAACGGGTACCATCAATGATGTCGTGCTGGATCGCCCGCCCCCACTCCCGGTAGCCGGCAGCCTCAAAGGCGTTTCCGTAACCGCCAGAGCCACGGAAATTCACCTGCAACACCGCAATACCCCGGCTCGCCAGCAGCTGGGTTTCCTGGTTGTATTCCCAAAAGTCCCTCGGACCGTGCGGACCGCCATGAGGATTGACCACCAGCGGCAGGTTTTTGGCCTCCTGGCCGGGGGGCAGGGTCAGGTATCCGTGAATGGTAAGGCCATCGCGGGCCTGAAACTGGATCGGTTTCACCTCGGCGGACTGGGCCGGGTCCACCCAGGGACGACGGTTCATCAGGAAACTGACGGCGCCTTTGACGCTGTCATAGAGGTAGTAACTGCCGGGATTGCGGTCATTAAAGACGTACACCACCGCCTTATCGCCCTTTTCGGTTTGGCTGATCAGGCGAACCTGGCTGCCCTCGAACGCCTGCAGCAGTCCCTTGAGCAGTTTGGACTCCGGACGGTCTGCATCGACAAACACGTATTCCGGATAATCCGGCGTCACTTCCAGCGCATAAAGGTGGCGCCGATCGGCACTGAAATAAAAGGCATTGGGATCCACCGCTTTGTCGCGAAACACCAGTTCACGTTTGCCACTGTTCAAATCCAGCTTATAGATGCCGGTCACGTCGGCACTGTCGCTGGCCGCCAGGTAAACCTGGTGCTCGTTGGCAAAGGCCAGCGGAGCGATATTCCATCCCGCCTGATCGTTCTCATAGAACAGCTGCCAGTCCCTGTTTTCCAGGTCACGCTGGTGGATCTGAACCAGGCCCGTGCTGGAGATGCCCAGAACGAATCGGGGCTGGCCATTGTGATCCGTCAGAAACTGGGCGCTCCCGACGGGGGCACGGGTTACCTTGCGCGTGAGACCACTGTAAACATTCAGTCGCAGCAACTCCGCCTTGCTGTCCGGCGTGATCTGCCCTCTGGAGTCGTAGGGGGTTGAGCTAATAAGGATCTCGTCGTTATCGTCCTTCAGCAGATCCACCACCTGACCATAACCATAGGTGGCGGTTGCTTTCTTGATCCGCGAGCCGGTCTGCATGGCACCGGCCCGGTAACCAAAAATGTTGCGCGCCAGACTGCCATCAACATTCACTGCGTACCATTCCCCCGCCGAAACCGGGTGCTGGAACCAGCCTTTGAAAAACTCAAGCTGAACGATCACCCGTTCGTCATTGGCCCAGTGGAAATCCCCCACCTGCTTGTTGCCGGGAAAGCGGGCCACGTAGGTGGGCTTCATGGTTTCGCTGTTGAGGATCGCCAGAACGTTCTTACCCTCTACCGGGGTCAGAATGGCCAGGTGGCCACCGCCGGGCGATATTTTGACCATCCTGTACTGGTCATCACGACTGAATGACTCAATGTCTGCCGGCTGAGCCCGGACGCCCCAGGTCAGCAGCAGTAAAACGGCAAGCATCCATACTTTCATCTTTCTCTTCCTTGAAATGAACATCCTGTTCAACAGCCGGTTAACATAACAAAAAAGCCGCCCAATGGGCGGCCTTTCAATGAGCGGGGTTCACTCAACTGGTGAGATCGTCGAAGAACTTCTTCACACCGTCGAAGAAGCCTTCCGCCTTGGGCTTATGACGTTTGGCGGAAGCGGCGCAGGTTTCATCCAGCTCCCGCAGCAGCTCTTTCTGGCGCTCGGTCAGGTTCACCGGGGTTTCGATGATCACCTTGCACACCAGATCGCCCACGGCATGGCTGCGCACCGACTTCACGCCCTTGCCACGCAGGCGGAACATGCGGCCGGTCTGGGTTTCCGCCGGCACTTTAAGCACCACGCGGCCATCCAGGGTCGGCACTTCGATTTCGCCACCCAGTGCCGCATTGGCAAAGGAGATCGGCACCTCACAGTAGAGGTTGTTGCCATCCCGGACGAAGATCGGGTGCTCCTTGATGTGCACCTGAACATACAGGTCACCGGCAGGGGCCCCCATTTCGCCCGCTTCCCCTTCACCGGCGAGGCGGATGCGGTCGCCGGTGTCCACCCCGGCAGGGATGGTGACGGACAGGGTCTTGGTCTTTTCAACCCGACCCTGGCCACGACAGCTGGTGCAGGGATCGGTGATCACCTTGCCCCGGCCACCACAGCTCGGACAGGTTTGCTGAACCGCGAAGAAGCCCTGACGCATCTGCACCTGGCCGGTACCGTGGCAGGTGCCACAGGTGTTGGCGCTGGTGCCCGGCTTGGCGCCGCTGCCATGGCAGGTGTCACAGGAGGCCAGAGAGGGGATTTTCAGCTCTTTCTTACAGCCCTTCACCGCCTCTTCGAGGGACAGTTCCAGGTTGTAACGCAGATCCGCCCCGCTGCGGGCCTGATGACGACCGCCACGACGACCACCAAAGATGTCGCCAAACACGTCGCCAAAGATGTCTCCGAAGTCAGCGCCGCCACCAAAGCCACCGCCACCACGGTTCGGGTCCACGCCGGCATGACCGAACTGGTCATAGGCCGCGCGTTTCTGCTCGTCGGTCAGGATCTCGTAGGCCTCTTTCACCTCCTTAAAGGAGGCTTCCGCTTCGGCATTACCAGGGTTGCGGTCCGGGTGGTATTTCATCGCCAGGCGCTTATAGGCCTTTTTGATGTCCCGCTCGCTGGCGTCCCGGCCCACTCCCAGCACTTCGTAGTAATCGCGTTTTGACATGTCAGATCGCCGTCTTCTTTTTTAATACGAAAGCGGGCGGCCGGGATGGCCGGTCGCCCGCTTGCAGTGCAGTTTCCGTGCGAAAGACTTACTTCTTGTCGTCTTTCACTTCTTCGAACTCAGCGTCCACCACATCGTCGGCGGGCTTCTGCTGCTGGGCACCGCCCTCAGCCTGGCCTTGAGCCTGAGCTTTCTGCTGAGCAATTTCCATCAGCTTAGCAGAGGCTTGGATCAGCTCCTGGGTCTTGGCTTCAATGGCGTCTTTGTCGTTGCCCTTGGTGGCTTCCTCGACGGCCTTGATCGCGTCTTCGATCTTGGCTTTGTCTTCTTCCGGCAGGGCTTCGCCCGCTTCTTCAATCTGCTTGCGGGTGGCGTGAGCCAGACCGTCAGCCTGGTTGCGGGCCTGCACCAGCTCTTCGAACTTCTTGTCTTCCTCAGCGTGCGCTTCGGCTTCGTTCACCATCTTGTTGATCTCGTCCTCGGACAGACCGGAGGACGCCTGGATGGTGATCTTCTGCTCTTTGCCGGTGTTCTTGTCGGCCGCAGACACGT
>CAZWED010000156.1:0-7656 GCA_964632645.1 uncultured Ferrimonas sp.
TGCCAGCCCTGATGGCATCGTCGAGAGTGAGTTAACCCCCACAGCCACGACGCCATTAGGGCTAATTGAAACCGACC
Source organism: uncultured Ferrimonas sp. (assembly GCA_964632645.1). Taxonomy (GTDB): domain Bacteria; phylum Pseudomonadota; class Gammaproteobacteria; order Enterobacterales; family Shewanellaceae; genus Ferrimonas. The sequence goes on from CAZWED010000156.1 coordinate 78, forward strand.
GACGGTCGGGGATCAATTGGCAAGACGGTGTGGTGGCGGACGCGCAACCTTCTCTCCTCCCTCTCTCCAAGTTTCCCGCCCTGACGTCAGACGTTTACCCATAACGAACGACGACAACAATGACACGAAGTAAAGTAATTGGCGCCACCCTGATTGTGGCCGGTACCTCCATTGGCGCAGGCATGCTGGCGCTCCCCATCTCCACCGCGGCCATCGGTTTTTGGCCGGCTCTGGCACTGATGACACTGGTCTGGGCCCTCTCCGGCTACTGCGCCCTGCTGGTGATGGAGGTGAACCTCAAGGTGGGCTCCGACGTTAACCTTCACGGCATGACCGGTCAGGTGTTGGGGCCGGTAGCCCAAAGCATTGCCGGGCTGTCCATGCTGGCACTGCTGTACGCCCTGACGGCCGCTTACCTCACGGGCGGCGCCTCGCTCCTAAGCCTGAAACTGGCCCCCTGGATGAGCCTGTCGCCCGCCGTTGCCACCGGGATCTTCACCCTGGCCGTGGGGGGCGTGGTGTTGCTGGGCATGACCTCGGTGGATCGCCTGGTGCGGGTGCTGTTTGCCCTCAAGATGGTGGCCATGGTGGCGGTGTTGACCACCCTGTTGCCCAAAGCCGAACGCAGCAACCTGATGGCGGATCTGACCCATGCCGCACAAGACGGTGGCATCTGGGTGGCGGCGCTGCCGGTGATGATCACCTCCTTCGGATTCCACGTCTGCATCCCCTCGCTCGTTCGCTACCTGGATGGCGATGTGAAAACCCTGCGCACCGCGCTGCTGCTGGGTTCAGCCCTGCCGTTGATCTGTTACGCCCTGTGGCTGCTGGCGGCACTGGGTCCGCTGACACCGGCTGAGCAGGCTTCCCTCGGCCAGGGCGATGCGCTGACCGGCCTGGTCAAGACACTGAGCCCGGAGTCCGGCTGGCTGGGACAGGTGCTGACCGTCTTTGCTGACCTGGCCCTGCTGACCTCCTTCCTGGGTGTGACCCTCAGCCTGTTCGACTACCTGGCCGAGCTGTGCCGTCGCGACGCCAGCCTCTCCGGACGGGGACAAACCTGGCTGCTGACCTTCCTGCCTCCGCTGGCTCTGGCGCTCTACCTGCCGGAAGGGTTCGTTGCGGTGCTGGGCTTCGCCGCGCTGCCCCTGGTGGTGCTGATGGTGCTGCTGCCGGTGGCGATGGCGCACCGCCTTCGCGGTGAGTCCGCCGGTTACCAGGTGGCCGGAGGCCGGCCTGCGCTGGCGTTGGCGGTTGTGGCTGGCCTGACCGTCATGGGCGCCCAGCTGGCCAGTGCAATGTAATCAAATGTGTCTGGCTGGTTAACCCCTTATTGACCTTCGTGTTACTCTCGCGGGCGCGACGGGTGTCGTGCCCGCAAGGAACTCGGAGATCAGAATGAAACAATGGATGAGCACACTGGCGTTGCTGCTGCCCCTGGGCGCGGCCGCCAATGAAGGGATGTGGCAGCCGCACCAGCTGCCGGCGCTGGCAGAGGAACTCAAGGCCCTGGGCCTGGAGGTGGACGCCAACACCATGAGCGATCTCACCGCTTTCCCGATGAACGCGGTCATTAACTTTGGGGGCTGTACCGCCTCCTTTGTTTCCCCCAAAGGCCTGCTGGTGACCAACCACCACTGTGGTTACGGGGCGATTCAATACCATTCCACGCCGGAAGATAACATTCTGGAGAGCGGCTTCCTGGCCAAAACCCTGGCGGAAGAGAAAGCACCGGTACCCGGCTACAAAATCTGGATCACCGAGTCCATCAGCCCGGTCACTGACCAGGTTGTCGGCGCGGTGGACCCCAAGCTGGTTGGCGCCGAGTACAAGGACGCCATCGAGCAGCGCACCAAGGCCTTGGTGGCCCAGTGCGAAAGCGAGCCCAACACCCGCTGTGACGTGTACAACTTCCATCACGGTGCCCAGTACTTCCTGATTAAGGAGCTGGAGATCAAGGATGTGCGCCTGACTTACACCCCCGCCCTGAGCGTGGGCAAGTACGGCGGCGACATCGACAACTGGATGTGGCCCCGTCACACCGGTGACTTCGCGTTCTTCCGTGCTTACGTCGGGCCGGACGGCAAGCCCGCCGAGTACAGCGAAGACAACGTGCCCTACACGCCGAAGCGCTTCCTCAAGGTGTCTGCTGCCGGTCTCTCCGACGGCGACTTCGTGATGGTGGCCGGCTACCCGGGCCGCACCAACCGCTACCGGACTGCCGAAGAGGTCAAGACCTACTTCGAGACCGTCTACCCCCAGGCCAAGGTGCTGCGTGAGGAGCTGATCGACCTGATCAAAACCCACTCCGAGCCGGGCTCCGAGGCCCGCATCAAGTACGAAGGCACGCTGGCCGGTCTGGCCAACTACGCCAAGAACTACCAGAGCATGATCGAGGGCTACGCCAAAACCGGCATGCTGGCGGCCAAGCAGCAGGAGCAGGACGCGTTGCTGGCCTGGATCCGTGGCGAGGGTGACCGCGCGGCCAAGTACGGTGACGTGATGGCCCAGCTGGACCGCCTGGTTGAAGAGGAGTGGGCGCACGCCGAGAAGGACCTGATCCTGGGTTACCTGCGCTACAACCAGATGACCAACGTGGCCCAGCGTCTGTACCGCCTGGCCCAGGAGAAGCAGAAGCCGGACCTGGAGCGTGAAGCGGGTTACCAGGAGCGTGACTGGGATGGCTTTAAAGCCGGCCTGGAGCGCATGGATCGCCGCTTCGATGCGGAAGTGGACAAGATGGTGCTGCACCACCTGCTGCTGCGCTACGCCGCGCTGCCGGCCTCAGAGCGTGAGCCGGTGCTGGACCGGATCTTTGGCCTGGGTGCCGAGGTGGACGCGGATAAGCTGAAAACCAAGCTGGATAGCATGTACGCCACCACCGAGCTGACCGACCCGACTGTGCGCCTGGCCTGGTTCGACAAGGGCCCCGAAGCCTTTGAGCAGAGCACCGATCCCTTTATCCGTTTTGCCGTGGCCAACTACGACGCCGTGATGGCCAAAGAGGAGAAGGACAAGGCGCTGGCAGGCCAGTTGCTGAAGGTGCGTCCCCAGTACATGGCGGCGATCATCGCCTACAACCAGTCTCAGGGACGTCCGGTGTACGCCGACGCCAACTCCAGCCTGCGCCTGACCTACGGCACCGTAGGGGGCTACAGCCCGCAGGATGGCCTGGTGGCGACCCCGTTCACCACCCTCGAGGGCCTGGCGCGCAAAGCCACCGGCGTGGAGCCTTTTGATGCCCCGGCCAAGCAGCTTGAGCTGATTGCACAGGGCCGCTACGGCGAATTCGCCGACAAGGCGGTGGGGTCCGTTCCGGTCAACTTCCTCTCCAATCTGGACACCACCGGCGGCAACTCCGGTTCGCCGACCCTCAACGGTCGTGCCGAACTGGTGGGCCTGCTGTTTGATGGCGTGTACGAGAGCATCACCGGCGACTGGGCGTTCAACCCGGAGCTGAACCGCTCCATCCACGTCGACAGCCGCTACATGCTGTGGGTGATGAAGTACCTGGACGGTGCCGATAACCTGCTGGATGAGATGGTGATCGTCGAGTAATTCCGTCAGCACAAGCCGGATTGCACAAAGATGCGGCAGTCGTGTGACTGCCGCTTGCCAAGGCAGGGTCCGGTGAATAAAGTAAGTGACGTAAGCGGCTATCGTATAATGGCTATTACCCAAGCTTCCCAAGCTTGTGATGTGGGTTCGATTCCCACTAGCCGCTCCAATCTTCCGAAAACCGACTCTCAGGAGTCGGTTTTTTTGTGCCTGAAAGACGCAAAAAACGGCCCCGAAGGACCGTCTGTTGGCGTTGATAACGGCGCCTGACCTCAGTAGTGCCAGGGGAACTTGGAGAAGTCCTTCGGCCGTTTCTCGAGGAAAGCGTCGCGCCCCTCCTGGGCCTCTTCGGTGCCGTAAGCCAGGCGGGTGGCCTCCCCGGCAAACAGCTGCTGGCCCACCAGGCCGTCGTCCGGCAGGTTGAAGCCGTACTTCAGCATGCGCATGGCGGTGGGGGACTTGGCGTTGATCGCGGCGCCCCAGCGCAGGGCTTCCTCTTCCAGCTCAAAGTGGGGAACCACCTTGTTCACCATGCCCATCTCGTAGGCTTCCTGGGCGCTGTAGTTGAAGCCGCAGAAGAAGATCTCGCGGGCGCGCTTCTGGCCGATCATCTTGGCCAGGTAAGCGGAGCCGTAGCCGGAATCGAAGCTGGCGACATCGGGGTCGGTCTGCTTAAAGATGGCGTGTTCCTTAGAGGCCAGGGTCAGGTCGCACACCACGTGCAGACTGTGGCCGCCACCCACGGCCCAGCCGGGCACCACGGCGATCACCACTTTGGGCATAAAGCGGATCAGGCGCTGCACTTCCAGAATGTGCAGGCGGCCCATCCGGGCCAGATCGGCGGTGCCGGCCTCGGCCCCTTCGTACTTGTAGCCGTCTTTACCACGGATGCGCTGATCGCCCCCGGAGGAGAAGGACCACTGCCCCTTCCCGGAGGGCCCGTTGCCGGTGATCAGCACGCAGCCGACATCGGACCATTGACGGGCATGATCCAACGCGGTGAACAGTTCATCCACGGTTTTGGGACGGAAGGCGTTGAGGCAGTCCGGTCGGTTAAAGGCGATGCGGACGGTGCCCTGGTCTTTGGCACGGTGGTAGGTGATGTCTTCAAAATCGAAGCCGGGCACCTGGTCCCACAGGTTCGGGTTGAAGATCTCGCGCTTGCTGTCAGTCATGTTTCCAGCCAATGGAATTAGGGATGCCCAAAAGGCTAGGGAGTTGCTCCCTGGCCGTCAACATTACTGAGCGCGTAACGCGGGTTGGATCCATCACGTAATCGGCGATGAACTGTCCATTGACCAGAGAGTTACAGTATTATGACGCCCTGAGTGAATCGGGGTTTTTCCTGCAATTAGCGGGGCAATAGCAAGGGAGCATCATGTTTGAGCGCTGGGTAGTAAAACCACTGGAACGTGTTCGTATCCGAACCAAGCTGGTGGGGGTGTTTGTCTTTGGAATGGCGTTGATTGGCGGTGCCTTTGCTTTGATGTTGGCCAAGCAGCTGGAGGTGTCCAACCACTTTCAGTCCCGGATGGCGGCGCAGACCAGCGCCCAGAACGCGGCGTATGCGCTGAACAACGAGTTCAAGACCCAGGTGCAGGAGTGGAAAAACCTGCTGTTGCGGGGGCGGGCGCCCAAGGATTACTGGCAGCGGGTGGAGACCCACCAGGCCTCGATTCAGTCCACCGCCAAGACCCTGCAGTCGGAGTTGTCGGCATTGGGCATGGCGCAGGAAGCGGGGGTGATCGCCCAGTTCAGCGTTGACCATGCGGCCCTGTTTGCCGGTTACCAGCGGGGCGAACGCGCTCTGGCCAAGGGCGCATCGCAGGCGGAAGTGGACCAGAGCGTGCGGGGCCTCGACCGGGCGCCGACCAGCGCCCTGATCACCCTGGCCGAAGCGATGGAAAGCCACCGTGAGGCCAGCATGGCAGCGATGCGCGAGGCGTCGGAGCGCACCCTGATGTGGGGGGCCTCGGTGATCGGCTTTCTGATGCTGCTGTTTGTCTGGGGCGGTCGCACCCTGGCGCTGCGTGCGGTGGTGCAGCCGACGGAGCGGATCCGCGCCTTCCTGGGCCAGCTGGCCGAGGGCGACTTCCGTCAGCAACTGACGCTGAACCGGGGCGATGAGATGGGGGACCTGGCCCGTTACGCCAACGCGCTGCAGCGCCAGCTGTCGGCTTTGCTGAAGGAGGTGGAGCACAGTGGCCACTCCGTCAGCCTGGCCTGTGAGGAGCTGGAGCGGGTCAGCGAGCAGAACGTGGCCCGGGCCCAGATGCAGCGGGACCAGACCCACCAGGTTGCGTCCGCCATGTCCCAGATGACCCAGTCGGTGGTGGAGGTGGCCCGTCACGCCCAGCATGCGGCAGATCAGGTGGCCCAATCCGACCAAGAATCCAACGAAGGTCAGGCGATCCTGAGCCGCACCATCGGTGACCTGGAGTCCCTGGACCAGACCCTGCAGGAAGCGGGGGGCGCGGTGTCCCAGCTGGCCAGCGAAAGCCACGAGATTGGCGGCATTCTCGACGTGATCCGCAACATTGCGGACCAGACCAACCTGCTGGCCCTGAACGCCGCCATTGAGGCGGCACGGGCGGGCGAGCAGGGCCGGGGTTTTGCGGTGGTGGCGGATGAGGTGCGCAGCCTGTCGCTGCGAACCCAGGAAGCTACCGGCGAGATCCAGCAGATGATCGACAAGCTGCAGAAAGGCGCGCAGCAGGCGGTGGACGCGATGCAGGCCGGCCAGCTGGGGAGCCAGCGGGGGCTGACTCAAACCCGGGAAGCGGGCGACGCTCTGGCCAAGATCAGCGCCCAGCTGACCGAACTCAACGGCATGAACGCCCAGATCGCCACCGCGGCGGAAGAGCAGAGTAAGGTGTCGGAGGAGATCAACCACAGCGTCGGTCAGATCCGCGAGCTGGGTGACCAGGTGGCCCGCGATGTGGAAGCGGGCCAGGCGGTTGGCAAAGGGCTCCAGCAGAATGCAGACCAGCTGGCGGAGCAGATCAGCCGCTTCAAGCTGGCTTCCGCCCACTAAGCCAGTAACGCCTCCAGGAGAGGACGGTCTGCGGGCGCCAGGCTGTCCATCCTGACCTCGTTCGCCGGTAACCATTCAATGGCGTCGTGGCTGTCGGTCAGGGTGATCGGCTGCGGCGTCCATTCGCACCGATAGCCGTGCAGTCGCACCACCTTGTCACCGTAGTCATGGGTGTGGGTCGCGACCCGCTCCAGCACCGTCACCCGGACCCCCAATTCTTCCATCAGCTCCCGGCTCAGCGCCGCTTCATGGCTTTCGTCCGTTTCCACTTTTCCGCCCGGAAATTCCCACCACCCACTCTGGTCACGATCCGGGTGGCGGCGGGCGATCAGGAGCCGATCTTCGTGGATAAGCAGGGCGGCGACCACCTCAATGGGGACTTGAGACATCATTAAACTCACGTGCGTTTACAAATAGTCGGGAAAGTTCTGGTGCAATGGGCAAATTTGGAGAATGTGACGATGTGGCTGTCCCATTCTGTCCGGGCTCAGGGTACCGGCGGGATTTTATCCCTATTTTATCTCGTTTTAACCCCCGTTCCCGAGTTGAACCTGAGTCACAAGGCTGTCATGTTGAGCTTAACCCGGGTGGTTGCACCCGGTACCGACCCAACCAGTCTGGTCGGGTTGTGGGGGACCTGATACCCGGCTTCGGCCGGGTTTTTTTTTGCCCGGAACAGCAAAACGGCGCGTCCATTGGACGCGCCGTTCTGTTTGTCACGCGGGTCAGCGTTCAGACTGACTTAGCGGCTGCCCTTGGGGTAGGGGTGAGCCACACCGCGGTGACAATCCACGCAGGTCTTCTGATCCTCGGGGGCCTTGGCGAAGTTACGCTCGTGCATGCGACGGGCGATGGGCTTCATGGCTTCCGGCGGGTTCTCGATGACGTGGTTGTGGCAGTTGCGACAGGTGGAGGAGTCGATGTCACGCAGATACTCCAACGCCAGGTCAGCCTGCTCCTTGCGGTTGGCATCCAGCCATTCCTGAG
>CAZWED010000157.1:0-7603 GCA_964632645.1 uncultured Ferrimonas sp.
AGGTCAGATTAGGAATTATGAGCGTGCTGGGGCATACCCCATTAGGGGTAGTTGAGGGGTTACGGGAATGTGATCACACATAATCAACCCAAAAGGGAAAAGTTCTTTCATTTTCTGAACTTTGAGATGGGATCACCGACTGGTAGACTGACGCCCTCACGAAAGGTTCCCCATGTCTGACTGGTATTTGTATCTTATCCGCACCCGTGCGGGCCACCTCTACACCGGCATCACCACCGACGTTGACCGACGCTTCCGCGAGCATCAGTCCGGTGCCCCCAAGGGCGCCAGGGCGTTGCGCGGCAAAGGGCCGCTGGTGCTGGTCTACCAGACCGCTGCTGGCGATCGAAGCCGCGCGCTGAAACTGGAATATCGGGTCAAGCGGATGTCGAAGGCGCAAAAAGAGGCGCTGGTTACCCTCCAGCACCCTCTGTCACTCGATCACGAAGGTACACCACCCCATCACGAAACCCCGTCCCCCACGGCACCGATTGAGGCAGCCGATAGCCCAGAGTAAACCCCTGCCGGCTCAGCGCCTTGATGGAACGCCGGTTGTCCGGCAGACAGAGTGCCACCAGGCGGTCGAAGCCCCACTGCCGTTCGGCCTGACGACAGAGCCAGCTTAATCCCCGACCGGCCAGGCCGCTGCCCTCCCCCCGTTTCAGGATCATAAAGCCCACCTCGGCGGTCGCCTGTTCCATCGGCAACCGGCGCAGGCCAACGATGCCGACCGGCCCGGCGTCATCCTCGATGACCCAGCAGCCCCAGTGCGCGCAGGAGGGATCCCAGGGTTGAAGGCGCTCCGCCATCAGGCGATCGATCTGCTCTGGGGACATTGCCGGCCCGATGTTCGCCATCCGCTCGGGGTCGCCATACAGGCCCCGGAGCAGATCGGCGTGTTGGCCAGTCAGAGGAGTTGGAGTCATGGGGAAGCGCCGTTTAACAGAAGTGCTGAAGCCAGGCGACCGGCTTCGGGGTAACCTTCAGTCCGGAGGGTCAGGACACCCGCCGAATCACCCACACCGCTTTGGCGCCAGCGCTGATCAGCAGCCCTACGCCCAGCAGGATGGCGATGGTCATCACGCCGGTTACCTGCTGCGCCAGGTCGGTCCACAGCAGCAGCCCCCCCGCCAGTGCCATCATCAGGATCCCCAGCCAAAACAGCAGTACGACCATATTTCCTCCTAGTAGATCCGCGCTTCCCCGTCGGGGCGGGTTTTCAGCACTTTGAGGAACCACATGTACTGGCCGCGATGGCGGTTGATCAGGCGCTCCATCTGCTCATTCAAAATGCGCGCTTCGGTGGGCTTGTCCACCCGCTCCAGCGCCAGCGGTCCATCAATGCTGACCATCACCTGGCCATCTTCCAGCCCCACGGTCAGGGGCAGCACCACCGCATCGGCACAGTGCGCCATGCGGCTGATCACCGGCAACGTGGCTTTCTGGGTGGCAAAGAACGGCGCAAACTCACTCTTATCGGCGCCGTGGTCCTGGTCCGGCAGGTAGAAAAAGCTGTAGCCCTGTTTCAATTCGCGGATCACCGCGGGCAGGCCGGCGTTGCGATGGAACAGCTTGCCGCCAAAACGGGCACGTTGACGGCAGGAGAGCCAGTTAAACACCGGATTGCGGTGGTGTTTTACCATACCCAGCATCGGCAGGCCGGCCATCGACAGCGCCACCCCGGCGTACTCGATGCCAAACATGTGCGGCACCAGAAACACCACGGGCTTGCCCTGGGCCTGGGCATCGCGGACGTGCTCCATGCCGCTCATCTGTATCTTGTCCTGCAGGAACTGCTTGCTGCGTACCGCCAGCGTCCCCATCCCCATGCCCACCATCAGGAAGGTGTAACACAGCTCGTTGATCAGCGCGTCCCGCTCCCGCTTCGGCATATCGGGGTAGCAGGCCTTGAGGTTGGCGGTGGCGATGCGCACCGGTTTCTTCAGCAACGGCCGGAACAGGGGCACCATGCAGCGGGCGACATAATGGCGGACGCGCAGGGGGACAAAAGCCAGTATTGAGAGGGCCCCAATGGTGATCCAGGCGCCCCAGTAGCGGGGATGGAGCATGGTGGGGCAGAAATCGACGTGGTAACAGCGACGGGCATCCGTGGTCATGGCAATCCAGTCCTTAGGGTTTTTCGTTTTGGTTTTTCCTAAAGGTGCGACTTACCTTAACTCAAACTGAATTCACTGGGTAGAGTAAAAAAAACGCCCGCAATGGCGGGCGTTCTGGTAGGTGTCGGGGGTTATCCCTGCTGCTGTTCGTAGAGCCGATAGGGGTCCGGTTCACCCTCTGGCCGGCTTTTCAACAACTTAAGGCTCCACATGTACTGTTCCGGGCAGTCGTTCAGCAGCGCCTCAATCTCTTCATTCATTCGGCGCGCATCGTGACGACGATCACCGGAGGGCAGATCCCACAACGGCGGACGAATGTGGCCTTCGTAATACCCCGTCGACGGGTCGTAGGTGGCCAGCATCGGCACCACAACCGCCCCGGTGGACTCCGTCATGCGGCCCAGACCCGGCAGCGTCGCCTTGTGGGTCGCAAAAAACGGTACGTATTCACTCTTGGCCATGCCGTGATCCTGATCCGGCAGGTAATAGGCGCTGTGGCCACCACGTATTGCGTTGAGAAACTGCTTAATGCCGTCCTGACGGGCGAAGAGTTTGCCACCGTAGCGCGCCCGCAACCGGCACATCAGCCAGTCGACCAGGGGGTTCTTATCCGGGTTCATCATGGTGGTCATCGGGTAGCCCCGCTTGGCCAGCAGCAATCCGGGAAACTCGATGGCCCAACTGTGGGGCACCATCAGGATCACCGGCTTGCCCGCTTCCAGCAGCGGGATTAGGTGTTGTTCGCCCACCAGGCGCACGCGGCGCTCAAGAAATTCCGGGCTTCGGACCAGCAGACAGGAGTAGGACAGCAGCACCTGGGCCGCCCGCTGAAACATGGTGCGGATCACCTGTTCACGCCGGGCGTCGTCCCAGTCAGGAAAGCACAGTCGCAGGTTGACCTGGGCATTGCGGTAGCCTCGCCTGGTCAGCTTGGGGCCGAGCGAACCGAGGGCGGCGGCCAATCGGTCACGCCATCGATAGGGCAGATAGGCCAGTGCCGCCGCGATGCCGACTGCCAGCCAGATCCCCCAGTAACGAGGGGCGAGAAATTGCCACTGAAATTGGGGTCGGTGCTGAGTTTCGGCGTTACTGTGCTGGGTCACAATATTTTCAACTCCCGATAACAAGGGCGCCAATATTCACAGCTAAATATTACTGAAATTAAAGCAAAACGGCGCCAGGAAGGCGCCGTAGTCTAGCGAGTCAAACGCGAAGTTCAAGCGCTGTGGGTGACCACTGTGGGATGCAGCAAGTTGTGGTGGACCGGACAACGATGGCACACCTTATCAAAAAACACCCGTTTCTCGTCATCCGACAGGTCTGCGTCGATGCGGGCGGTGGCGTCAATGCTCTTGAAACCGATGGGGTCGTCAGTGGGCTTTCCGGCCAAACCGGCGGGGTTGAGGATGCCGGTCACGTCGATGTCGATGCCACGCAGGGTAATCCCATCTTCACGAGCCACCATCTTGGCGATGGCCGAGAGACAGCCCGCCAGGGAGAACAGGAAGGTTTCCAGCGGGTTTGCGCCTTCATCGGTCGCGGTAGGCTGATCGATCACCAGCTGGTGACCACGGACATCTGCGGTGACTTTCCAGCCAGAACCCATGGAAGTGGTGATCTTGTACTGCTTGTCGGCCATCTGAGGAACTCCTTGCATTAGTTTTCTCTGATATTCTTCCCCGCCAACCACCCAAAGGCAAGTGATCGACGCCACCATTTTGACATCTTTCCGCCCCTGCGCCATGCTGCATCGCCCCAAATGATGAGAGAAAAATCAATGAACCAGCCTCGGGTGGGAATCGGCATTATCGTCCTCAGGGAGGACGGCAAGATCCTGATTGGTAAACGCCAGGGCGCGCACGCGCCGTACTGGTCGATCCCCGGTGGTCATCTGGAGCTGGGGGAAACCTTCGAATCCGCAGCCATTCGCGAGATCGAGGAGGAAACCGGGCTGCTCATCCGGGATCCCGAGGTGATCGCCGTGACCAACAACCTGCGTACCTTCCGGGAAGAGGGCAAGCACTATGTGTCGGTGTGTCTGCTGGCGCACCACCAGGGGGAGGAGCCGGTCAACCGCGAGCCGGACAAGTGCGAAGGCTGGGTCTGGGTTGACCCTGCCGCCCTGCCCCAACCCCATTTTGATGCCAGTGAACAATCGGTGGCCTGCTTCCTGGCCCGGCGGCCCTATCTTGGGGCCAGCTGAACAGAGTTTGTCTGAACGAGAAAAGGGATTACTCTGACGACCGGTGGCGTGCTACGCTGCCGCCGCCATTCATCCCCGACGATCTGGAGAACGCCGTCTTGAGCCAAGCCCTGCTGCATCACAAAATCTACCGTCACCCGGAGCCCAGAGACTGGGTGGTGATGGTGCATGGCGCCGGGGGCAGCTCCAACATCTGGTTTCGTCAGCTCAAGGCGTATCGTGCCCAGTTCAACGTTCTGTTGCTGGATCTCCGGGGCCACGGCGCCAGTAAAGAGATCGTCAAGCACCTGATGGAAGGGAAATACTGTTTTCGAACGGTTACCCGTGACGTGGTGCAGCTGCTGGATCACCTGCGCATCACGCACGCGCACTTTGTCGGCATCTCACTGGGCACCATCGTGATCCGCACCCTGGCGGAGCTGGAGCCACAGCGGGTGAAAACCATGGTGCTGGGCGGCGCCGTCACCCGCCTCAACCGCTTCTCGCAAGTGCTGGTCAAACTCGGCAACGCCCTGAAGAACGTGGTGCCCTACATGTGGCTGTACCGGCTGTTCGCCTGGATCATCATGCCGAAAAAGGCCCAGGCCCCCTCCCGCCACCTGTTTATCCGGGAAGCCCACCGTCTCTGCCAGAAAGAGTTTAAGCGCTGGTTCCGCCTGGCGGCGGAGGTCAACCCGCTGATGCGCTATTTCAAGGAAAAGGAGCTCGCCATCCCCACCCTCTACATCATGGGGGAGAACGATCACATGTTCCTCAAGCCGGTCAAGGAGATGGCGCAAGCCCATCGCCACGCGGACCTGGCGGTGATCGAGGATTGCGGCCACGTCTGCAACGTGGAAAAGGCGGACGATTTTAACGCCCTCTCCCTGCACTTCCTGCAACGCCATAGCCAGGCTGCTGCCTGACTTAACGGGTTGGCCGCCCGATCGATTGCCAACGCCATGATGGGCACGCCATGATGGCACCTCGCTCAGGGCACCGGAGAATGAAGAGATGGAACTCACCTGTCATTGCGGCAACATCACGCTGAAGGTCAGACAGCCCCCCACAGAGATGGCCAGCTGCAACTGCTCCATCTGTCGTCGTTATGGCGCGCTGTGGGCCTATTACCCGCCGGACGAGGTCAGTGTGGTGAGTCGGGACCGGCCCGCGGTCAGTTATCTCTGGGGAGACAAAGAGGTCGCCTTCCAGCACTGCGGCGGATGCGGCTGCGTAACCCACTACCGCACCCTGCCCCACTGCCAGAGTGACGTGCTGGCCATTAACCTGAGGATGGCGGATACCGCCCTGCTGGACACCCTGCCGCTGCGCCGGATCGATGGCGCCCGCTACTGATGTCCGTGCCCTATCGACTCTGGGCTAGCGAGCGGGCAAACCAGCGATCGCAGGCGGTATGGCCACTGTCCCCCCAGGGCGCGTCCAGCGCCTGAAATCCGTTGGCCAGGTAGAGTCGCTGTGCGCCGGTCATCGGCCCGAAGGTTTCCAGATAACAGTGCTGATAACCCAGACGCTCGGCCTCGCGCAACGCCGCCTGCATTAAGGCCTGTCCCACGCCTTTGCCACGGGCGTCCGGCGACAGGTACATCTTCTGCAACTCACACACGTCGGGTTGATGACAGGCAAAGGGGGCAATCCCCGCGCCACCGAGCAGTTGGCCATCCCAGAGGGCAACCAGATAATGATGACCGGGCCGATGATAGACCTGACTCAGGTGGTCCAGTTCCGGGTCTGCCCAGGCAAAACCGGGGCGGTTGGCACCAAATTCGGTCAGCGCCGCTCGGATGATGGCGGCCAGTTGCGCATCATCGTCGGCGTGAATGGGGCGAAGCAACAGGGGCACGGCAAGGCTCTCAATCGTAGCAAAAGGCTCACGTTACCACGCCCCTGCCGCCCCTGTCAGTGGGGGTCAGCTGCGGCGCAGACGCAGCACCATGGCGAGGCCAAACAGGCACGAGCCGAGTGCGCCGATCAAGTACCAGGGTGAGGCCGTATCGGGCAGGTAAGTGACCTCGGCAACCATCACCTCTTCGACGATCTCCACCGGCTGCTCACTGGTGGCGTGAACCACTTCAAAGCGATCCTGAGGGACATAAAACGTCAGTTCGTATCCCCGGGGCAACCGCTCAAGCTCAACCTGATCATTCAGCTTGACGTCGCGATTGAACCGCACCGTAACCCGCTCTTTGCTACCGTCATTTTCATGCACGTCGAGGGTGATTTTGTTGCCGGTATGGGCACGAACAAAGTCGGCCTTAATCTCGACCCGTTCCTCCCCGTCACGCATCACGACGGCCTGACAGGCCTTGGCAATGTTGGGGTATTCCGCCAGCACATCGGAGTGCCACTGCACTTCGCTGCAGTCGGTGGCCTGAGCCAGGGTACTGAACATCGCCAGCAACATCGCCGGCACACTCCACAACCACTTACGTCTGCTCATCTTCACGACTCCTACTGAAATTCCGGGCCTGAGCTCCGGGTCGCTTTCACGATGTAACGCTGAGGTGCGCTACCCAAAAAATAGAAGGGATAACAGGTCACCAGGGTCAACTCGGCCTCCCCGCTGGACTCGAGCACCCAGACATCTTCCGGCTCAACGATCAGGTGACGCTGGACGACAAAACGGTGGCGCAATCCTTCGGCGTCCGTCACCCACAGGGCATCGCCCGGCTGCAGGTCACCCAGCCGACGGAAAAACCCGTCGCGATGACCCGCCAATGCCAGATTGCCGCGACCATCCAGAGCCCCGCCGTTGTCGATCCAGCCGACCCCCTTATTCAGCTGGCGCTCCGCAACGCCACCAAAGACCGGCACAGTCAGGTCGATCCTGGGAATGGCCAGCAGCGCGACCGGCACCTCCGGGTTTGCCGACGCACGCAGGTAACCGGCTCGCCGACTTTCCGACCACAGGCTGGCTTCCGGCCTCAGCGGCGCGGAGTGCGACGCCAGCGTGGCCATCGGTGTATTGAGGTACAGGGGCTCGGGGGCCGCGGTTTCGCCCGGTTCACCCACCGGGCTGTCGGCAGTAGGATGCGCTACCGTCACCGGCTCGATGGCGGTCACGGGGGCGCTTTCAGAAGGAGCCTGATTCACTTCGCGGGGGGGCGCGGGCATCGGGCGGTTCACCCGCCCGGCCGCGGATTGGCCCCCATCGGGGAGACTGTTCACGTGGGGAGGGCTGTCATCGGGTTCGGACGGGGGTGCCATCGCCTGTTCCGGCTGGACGGCCGACATCGCGCTCACGGGCTGGGCCGAAGAAAACTGCGCCATAGCCTGTTGATAGCCC
>CAZWED010000158.1:0-7579 GCA_964632645.1 uncultured Ferrimonas sp.
GTTGGGCTCGGACTTAGCGTACACCATTTCCAGCATCGACAAGCGGGTGCGGAACAGCGGCCAGTTCAGGAACATCTCCTGCAGCGTTTCCTGGTGACCCTGGTCGATGGCGTTTTGCAGGCTTTCACCGGCGCCGAGCCAGGCGGGCAGCATCAGTCGGTTCTGCGTCCAGGCAAAGATCCAGGGGATGGCGCGCAGGGATTCGACCCCACCGTCCGCACGACGCTTGGCCGGACGGCTGCCCAGGGGCAGTGCGGAAAGTTCCAGTTCCGGCGTGGCGGCACGGAAGTAAGGCACGAAGTCGGGCTCGTCCTGCACAATCTGGCGGTACGCCTTCACCGAGTCTTCCGCGATGCTGTCCATCAGGCTGCGCCACTCCGGCTTGGGCGCCTGAGGTGGCAGCAGGGTCGCTTCGAGCACCGCAGAGGTGTAAAGCGCCAGACTCTGTACGGCCACCTGGGGAAGGCCAAACTTAAAGCGGATCATCTCTCCCTGCTCGGTGACCCGCAGACGGCTGTCGACGGATCCCGGCGGTTGGGAAAGGATCGCTTCGTGAGCCGGGCCGCCGCCCCGGCCGATGGAACCGCCGCGGCCGTGGAACAGGGTCAGCGCGACACCGGCGTCCTTGCACACCTTCACCAGGGCTTCCTGGGCGCGGTACTGGGCCCAGGACGCGGCCATTACCCCGGCGTCCTTGGCGGAGTCGGAGTAGCCGATCATCACCTGCTGTTTGCCCCGGCAGTAGCCGAGGTACCAGTCGATGTGAAGCAGGTTGCTCATGACCGCTGGCGCATTGTCCAGGTCGCTCAGGGTTTCAAACAGCGGCACGATGGGCAGGGCAAAGCGGCAGTCGCACTCTTTCAGCAGCAGGGCGACCGCCAGTACGTCGGAGGCTTCGCTGGCCATGGAGATGACGTAGGAGCCGAGCGCCTCCGGGCTTTGGGTGCCGATCAGACGGCAGGTGTCCAACACCTCCTGGGTGTCCGGTGAGGCCTGCCACAGATGGGGCAGCAGTGGGCGGCGACTGGCCAGTTCACGCAGCAGGAAGGACTGCTTCTCCTCTTCGCTCCAGTGCAGGTAATCACCAAGGCCCAGATAGCGGGTGATCTCGGCAATGGCGGACGCGTGGCGATCGGAGCTCTGGCGAATGTCCAGCCGGACCAGAGTCAGGCCGAAACAGTGAATGCGGCGGATGGTATCGAGCAGCAGGCCATTCGCGATCAGGCGCATGCCCTGGTCGAGCAGGCTTTGATAGATGGTCTCCAGTGGTGCCAGCAGATCCTGCTTTTGCCAGATCAGGGTATTGGGGTCGACCTTCGGTTGCTGGCCGTCCAGTCGGGCCATCAGGTAGTCGTGGGTCTCGGTCAGCGTTTCGCGCAGCTGGCGCAACAGGACGCGGTAGGGTTCACGGTGATCACCGACCATTGCACGGATCGCCTGGTCGCAGTCGGTCATGGAGAGTTCACCGATCAACTGGTTGATGTCATCGAGATAGAGGCGCACTGCGGTACAGCGGTTGCGCAGCAGCACCTCTTCACTGACTTTCGCGGTGACGAAAGGGTTGCCATCGCGGTCGCCGCCCATCCAGCTGGAGAACTTCACCGGGGCAATGTGCGGGGGCAGCTGACGGCCGGCATGCTCCTCGACCTGCTCATTCAGCTGGCGCAGGAACTCGGGCACCGCATGCCACAGGCTGGTTTCTACCGTTGCCATACCCCAGCGGGCTTCATCCACCGGAGTGGGGCGCTGCTTGCGGATCTCATTGGTGTGCCAAATCTGCGCCACCAGCTGACGCATCCGCAGTTGATTGCGCTTGAGCTCCCGGTCGCTGAGCTGGGGGTTTTCCCGCTCGCTCAGGCACTCAATCAGAGCGGCGTACTTGCTGATCAGGGTACGGCGGGTGACTTCGGTCGGGTGGGCGGTCAGCACCAGATCGATCTCGAGCTTTTCCAGCTCGTCGATCAACTGGTCAGGCTTGAGTTGGGCTTTGCCGTTGAACAGGCGCCCCAGCAGCAGGTCCACCGGGTCGGGCACACACACCAGTTCATCGCAGTTGCGGGAGATGGTGTGGAACTGCTCGGCAATGTTGGCGAGGTTGAGGAACTGGTTGAAGGCGCTGGCAAAGGGCACCAGCTGGTCATCAGGCAACTGGCTGAGCAGTGCCAGCATCTTGGACTGCGCGTCGGCGTCGCCCTGGCGGGAAGCCTTGGAGAGTTGGCGCACCTCCTCAATCAAGTTCAGAAACGCTGCGCCGTGTTCCGCTTCGATGGTCTCACCCAAAATCTCGCCCAACAGGTGGACGTTCGCCTTTAGGGGGGCGTACATGTCGTTCATTGAGGTTCCCTTGCCTAATACCCGTTTGTCCTGATCCTGAGTGCCGCTCCCCGTCGGGTCAATAGGTCAATTCGGAAATTCCTGCCCCGTGAAGGGAATTCTGTGCACTGTGCCCAAACTGCCTTTTTTCCGCGTCGTCGGAGAAGCATTTTCGGAAAAATAAAAATGCTTTGGGGTTGCATAATAAATCACTCTTGGTAATCTGTGTCACATCTCACGGAGTGAAAAACATGACTATGATCTGCTGGACCCTGCCTTTTTCCGTCATTCGACGACGATCCTGATCCCCTCCGGGCCATCAGGCCCACCCGCTGTACCCCAAGTTTTAAAAAGAGAATAAAGGAAAAAGACCATGATCCAGGTCGCCGTGATCGGTGCCTCCGGCTACACCGGAGCCATCCTGACGAAACTGATTGCCCAGCATCCGAAGATGGCGTTGGCCGGCTGTTATGTCTCTGCAGGCAGTGCTGACGCTCACACCCCGCTGTCCCAACTCTACCCGGAACTGATCGGACTGGTGGATCAGCCGCTGCAACCCCTGACGGAAGACGCACTGGCGCAGTTGGGCAGCCAGGCCCAGGCCGTGTGCCTGGCGACGGAGCACCAGGTGAGTGCGAACCTGGCTCCGGCACTGCTGGCCCAGGGACTGATCGTGTTCGACCTCTCCGGCGGCCACCGGTTTGCCGATCCCGCGGTCTACCCCAGCCACTACGGCTTTACCCACCCGGCGCCGGAGCTGCTGACCGACGCGGTCTACGGTCTGGCAGAGTGGGCGGCCCAGCCCCTGACCCAGGCCGCCCTGATCGCCGTGCCTGGCTGCTATCCCACTGCGGCCCTGACGGCGCTGAAGCCGCTGATGAGCCAGAACCTGATCAACGGAGTGCCGGTGATCAATGCGGTCAGTGGTGTTTCAGGGGCCGGTCGCAAAGCCAGCCTGACCAACAGTTTCTGCCAGGTCAGCCTGACGCCCTACGGCGTGCTGGGGCACCGTCATCAGCCTGAAATTGAAACTCAGTTGGGGTGTCCCGTGGTGTTCACCCCCCACCTTGGCGCTTTCAAGCGGGGGATCCTGGCCACCATTACCGTGCCGGTTGCGGCGGGCTGCTCCGAAGCCGATGTGGCAAAGGCATACGCCGTCTACGGTGACAGCCCGGTGGTGAAGCTTTTGCCCGCGGGCCAATGGCCCAAAGTGGACGATGTGGCCGGCACCAACCGCTGCTTGCTGGCCTGGAAACTGGACAGTGAGCGTCAGGTTCTGGTGGTCGCCAGCGCCATTGACAACCTGATGAAAGGGGCTGCGAGCCAGGCGCTTCAATGCATAGTTATTCGGTTTGGCCTTGGGGGTGAAGTATGAAAACCATGGTGATCAAAGTGGGTGGCGCGCTGCTGGCCTGCGAAAAAGGGATTGAACGGCTGTTTTCCACCATTAAAGAGCTGAATCTCAGCGGCTGGCAGGCGGTGCTGGTGCACGGTGGCGGCGTACTGATTGAACAGCAACTTAAGGCCAATGGTTTCGTCTCCGAGAAAAAGCTGGGCCTGCGGGTGACCCCGGACGAACAGATGGATGTGGTGGCCGGGGCTCTGGCCGGCAGTGCCAACACCCAGCTGGTGGCCGCCGCCATCGCGAGTGGGCTGAACCCTGTTGGTTTGTCTCTGGCCGACGGTGGACTGACCCAGGCGCAGGTGCTGGATCCGGATCTGGGCGCGGTCGGCAAAGTGGCGCCCGGTGAGGCCGAGCTGCTGAACACCCTGCTGGGGCTGGGCATGTTGCCGATCATCAGCTCCATTGCGGTGGCGGCCAATGGCCAGCGCCTCAATGTCAACGCCGACCAGGCTGCCACCGTGATCTGTCAGTTGCTGAATGCCGAACTGACCCTGTTGTCCGACGTCTCCGGCGTGCTCGATGGCAAGGGGCAACTGGTGCCGAACCTCGACCCCGCCCTGGCCGCGGAACTGACCCGTCAGGGCGTGATTGAGGGCGGCATGAAAGTCAAAGTGGAGGCGGCGTTGGAAGCGGCCCGCTCCATCAATAATCGGGTTTTGGTGGCCAGCTGGCGCTACCCGGAACAGTTAGCGGCCCTGGTAAAGGGTGAGCCGGTGGGCACCCAGGTGCACCCCTGAAACGACGACGGACAAGGAACCGAAAGATGAAGCATCTGTTGACCATCAAGGATTTGAGCCCGGATCAGATCCACCACCTGATTCAGCTGGCCAAGACCCTGAAGGCGGATTACACCCCCTACCAGGACGCCCTGAAAGGCCAGTCCGTTGTCACCCTGTTTGAGAAGCCCAGCCTGCGTACCCGGGTCAGCTTTGACATCGGCATCAATAAGCTGGGCGGCCACAGCGTCTATCTGGATCAGCAAAACGGCGCCCTGGGGCAGCGGGAATCGGTGAAGGATTTCGCCATGAACCTGTCCCGCTGGTGTGACGCCATCGTAGCGCGGGTGTTCTCCCACCAGACTCTGGAGGAGCTGGCCCGGTATGCGACGGTGCCGGTGGTGAACTCGCTGTGCGACCTGTACCACCCCTGCCAGGGGCTGGCGGACTTCCTCACCCTGTCCGAGCACTACCCGGATCTTGCCCAGGTCAAGCTGGGGTACATCGGGGATGGCAACAACGTCACCCACTCGCTGATGTTTGCGGCCGCCAAGCTGGGCGCCACCATGGTGGTGGTGTGCCCCCCCGGCCACTTCCCGGACGGCCAGATGGTGACCCAGGCCCAGGCCATCGCCGCACAACACGGCGGGACGCTGGTGCTCTCGTCGGACGTGGCGGCGCTGGAAGGGGTGGATGTCCTGTACGCCGACACCTGGATCTCCATGGGCGACAACACGCCGCTGGCGGCGATCAAAGCCAAGTTCCTGCCTTACCAAATCAACAGCACGCTGATGACGCTGACCGGCGCCAAGCACGTCCTGCATTGTCAGCCTGCCCACCGTGAGGTGGAGATCACCTCCGAAGTGATGGACTCCCCGGCCTCCCTGATCCTGGACCAGGCCGAAAACCGGATGCACATCCAGAACGCCATTTTGCTCGAATTGATGAAGGACTAAGACCATGACCCAGATTAAAAAAGTTGTTCTCGCGTACTCCGGTGGCCTGGATACCTCTGCCATCATCCCCTGGCTGAAGGAGCAGCACGATTGCGAAGTGGTGGCCTTTGTGGCCGATGTGGGTCAGGGTGCGGAAGAGCTTGAGGGCGTTGAAGCCAAGGCGCTGGCGTCCGGGGCGTCCAGCTGCCACGTGGTGGACCTGAAAGAGGCCTTCGTCGAGGAGTACATCAATCCGATCCTGAAAACCGGCGCGCTCTATGAGGGCACCTACCTGCTGGGCACGGCGATGGCGCGCCCCATCATTGCCAAGGCGCAGGTGGAGTTGGCCCTGCAGGTGGGCGCCGACGCGCTGGCCCACGGTTGCACCGGTAAGGGCAACGACCAGGTGCGCTTCGAGTCCACCTACGCGGCCCTGGCGCCGGAACTGGCGGTGATCGCCCCCTGGCGGGAGTGGACCATGAAGTCCCGTACCGATCTGCTCAACTACCTGGCCAGCAAAAACATCCCGACCACCGCTTCGGCGGAGAAGATCTACAGCCGTGACGCCAACGCCTGGCACATCTCCCACGAAGGGGGTGAACTGGAAGACCCGTACTGCGAACCGAGCGAGCAGGTGTGGACCTGGACCCAGTCCCCGGAGCAGGCGCCCAACGAGGCCCAGTACGTGAGCCTGCAGTTCGAATCCGGTGTGCTCAAGGCGGTCGACGGCGAAGCGATGAGCCCCTACAACGCCCTGAACTACCTCAACGGTGTGGCCGCCAAGCACGGCGTGGGCCGGATCGACATCGTGGAAAACCGCCTGGTGGGCATGAAGTCCCGGGGCTGCTACGAAACCCCCGGCGGCACCGTGATCAACAACGCCCTGCGTGGGCTGGAAACCCTGGTGCTCGACAAGGCGGCGTTCAAGTTCCGTGAGCAGATTGGCCTGGAGTTCTCCCATGTCCTGTACGACGGACGCTGGTTTACGCCGGTGGCCAAGGCCCAGCTGGCCGCAGCCCAGAGCCTGGCCGAAGCCCTGACCGGTGAGATCGTGGTGAAGCTGTATAAAGGCCACGCCACCGTAGTGAAACGTCAGAGCCCGAACAGCCTGTACTCCGAAGCCTTCTCCACGTTCGAAGAGGATGAGGTGTATAACCAGAAGCACGCCGAAGGCTTTATCCGTCTGTTCAGCCTGTCCAGCCGGATCGCCGCGATGCATCAAAAGGAGCAGAAGTAATATGGCTGGAAAAGGGGCCCTGTGGGGCGGTCGGTTCAGCGGTGCCGCAGACAGCCGCTTTAAGTTGTTCAACGACTCCCTGCCCGTGGATTACCGGTTGGTCCAGCAGGACATCACCGGCTCCATCGCCTGGGCGGGGGCCCTGCAACAGGTGGGTGTGCTGAACGAACTGGAGCATGGCTCACTGGTCAAGGCGCTGCACGATCTGGCGGAGTCCGTCACCGACGAGCAGATCCTGAGCTCCGGCGCCGAAGACATCCACAGCTTTGTGGAGGGGGCGCTGATTGAGAAAGTTGGTGACCTGGGCAAGAAACTTCATACCGGGCGCTCCCGCAATGACCAGGTGGCCACGGACCTGAAACTCTGGTGCAAGGATCAGGGCGAGCTGCTGATTGAAGCGCTGGTGCGCCTGCAACAGCAGCTGCTGAGCCTGGCCCAGCGGGAAGCCCAGACGGTGCTTCCGGGTTACACCCACCTGCAGCGGGCGCAGCCCATCACCTTTGGTCACTGGTGCCTGGCTTACGTAGAGATGCTGGAGCGGGACCTGACCCGGGTTAAGGATGCCCTGGCCCGTCTCGACCGTTGTCCGCTTGGCAGCGGGGCCCTGGCGGGCACCGCCTACCCGGTGGACCGTCAGGCCCTGGCGCACGCCCTGGGCTTTGCCAGCGCCACGGCGAACAGCCTGGATGCGGTGTCCGATCGCGACCATGTGGTGGAGTTGTGCAGCGCGGCGGCGACCGCGATGATGCACCTGTCCCGCTTCGCGGAAGACCTGATCTTCTACAACAGCGGTGAGGCCGGATTCATCGAGCTGTCCGATGCGGTGACCTCCGGCTCTTCGCTGATGCCGCAGAAGAAAAACCCCGATGCGCTGGAACTGATCCGGGGCAAAGCGGGGCGGGTCTACGGCGCCCTGATCGGCATCCTGACCACCATGAAAGCCCTCCCCATGGCCTACAACAAGGACATGCAG
>CAZWED010000159.1:0-7386 GCA_964632645.1 uncultured Ferrimonas sp.
ACGACGCGATACCAAGGAGGTCACCTTATGCAGATCAACCTTACCGGGCATCACATCGAGATCACCGACTCCCTGCGGGACTATGTCCACAGCAAGTTTGTGAAGCTGGAACGGCACTTTGACCACATCAACAATGTGCATGTGGTACTGAACGTCCAGAAGCTGCAACAGATCGCGGAAGCCAAGCTGCACGTAAACGGGGGAGAGGTCTACGCCACCCATGAATGCGAAAACATGTACGCGGCCATCGATGGGCTGATCGACAAACTCGATCGGCAGGTAATCAAACATAAAGAGAAACTGTCCCGGCACTGATGGAGATCACCGAGCTGTTATCCCCGGAGCGGACCGAGTGCGCCGCTCCGGGGCTAAGCAAAAAGCGGGCATTGGAACTGATCAGCGAACTGGCGTCAGCGCAATGCCCCGACCTTCCAAAGCACGAACTGTTCGAAAGCCTGCTCGCCCGTGAGAAAATGGGCAGCACCGGCATCGGCAACGGCATTGCCCTGCCCCACGGCCGGCTGAGCAAACTTGAGCGCCCCATCGGCGTGTTGATCAAGTGCGACGAACCCTTCCCCTTTGACGCGATCGACGGCAAGCCCGTCGATCTGCTGTTCGCCCTGTTTGTTCCCGAGTCTGAGCATCAGCAACACCTCGCCACCTTGGCCGAGGTGGCGCGCAAGCTCAGCCAGAAGGAGGTCTGTCGGGCAATGCGAAAAG
Source organism: uncultured Ferrimonas sp. (assembly GCA_964632645.1). GTDB lineage: Bacteria > Pseudomonadota > Gammaproteobacteria > Enterobacterales > Shewanellaceae > Ferrimonas. The sequence goes on from CAZWED010000159.1 coordinate 721, forward strand.
CCAGCAATAACCAGGAACTGTACGAGGCCATTACCCAGTGAAACTGATCATCCTCTCCGGGCGCTCCGGCGCAGGCAAATCCGTTGCCCTCCGGGTGATGGAGGATCTGGGCTACTACTGCGTCGATAACCTGCCGCTGGAGTTGATGCCGGCCCTGCTGAAAAGCCAGAAGGGCCACAATGAAAGGGTTGCCGTCAGCCTGGATATCCGCAACCTGCCGCTGGAAACCCTGGACGTACAACGCCTCAAGCAGCGACTGGACGATGACATCGAGGTGACCATCTTCTACCTCGACGCTTCCGACGAAAACCTGCTTCGGCGCTACAGCGAAACCCGTCGCCTCCACCCACTGTCCCGGGATGGCCGCACGCTGGCGGAAGCGATCGCCACCGAGCGTACGCTACTGGAGCCCCTGGCGCAGGAGTGCGATCACCACATCCGCACCGATGACCTGTCGGTGCACCAGTTGGCGGATGCACTGCGGGAGCGCCTGCTGGGCAAGCCCGAGGGGGAGATGATGCTGGTGTTTGAATCCTTCGGGTTTAAACACGGCATGCCCAAGCAGGCGGATTACCTGTTTGACGTGCGCTTTCTGCCGAACCCCCACTGGGATCCGGCCCTGCGCCCACTGACTGGCAAAGACGAACCGGTGCGGGAGTACTTCCGGCGCCAGGAGACGGTGACCCGTTTCGTGGACCACACCGAACGCTTCCTGCTCAACTGGTTGCCCATGCTGGAGCGCAACAATCGCGCCTACCTCACCGTGGCCATCGGTTGCACCGGCGGGCAACACCGCAGCGTTTACATCGCCGAAGCCCTGGCCAAGCGCTTCGCCTCGCACCGTCCCCACGTTCAGGTTCACCATCGTGAACTGAAGCGAGACTGACGTGCTGGAGCGGCGGGTCACCATCATCAATAAACTGGGTCTGCACGCCCGGGCAGCGACGCGCCTGGCCCAGCTGGCGCAAACGTTCGACGCCCGTCTGACCCTGTACCAGGGGGAACAGCAGGCCACCGCGGACAGCGTGCTTGGCCTGCTGCTGCTGCAGAGCTGCCAGGGCAAAGAGGTGTTGATCCGCGCCGAAGGCCCACAGGCCGAGCCGGCGCTCGACGCGGTCTGCCAGCTGATCGCCGCGCGCTTCGACGAGGCGGAGTAGCCGCACCGGGTTACAACCGCCCCATTCCCCGCTCCCGCATTCTCATCGGCATGGCGTCGATCACCTCAAACAGCTCACGCTCCCCGACCGGGTGATTCTGGTGCAGCTTCACTTCGCCATCCTTGCCGATCAGCACCAGGGTGAAGCCCTCTTCCGAGGCGATAAAGTCCTCCCGCCACTGTTGCGCGTCGCTCTCAGCCAACGCCCGCCCCTCAAGTGACACCGACTCACCCACCACCTGAAACACCAGCAGGTCGCGCTCTCTGAGCCCCTCGGCCATCCTTTCAAGCTGACGCTGCTGATCCCGCCAGTCTGGATGCTGCTCAGTCGGGGCAAACACCACCAGGGCCCGGTGGTGCCAGCGCATGGCAGAGAGCGGGTCGCCCTGAATCGGCACATGCTCCAGGCTGACCAGCAGCAGGATCACACCCAGCATCCGACCCATGACCGTCAACAGAAACGTAAACATGGCGCCTCCTTCACCGATCCCGATCGGTGACACCCTATCTAACGGGGCCAGGTGCCGATCCGATCCTCTCCGTTTGACGCCCCGCCCTGCCAGAGCGTCAGGATCAGCACCATCTGCCCATTGAGCAGCAGAAACAGCCACCACTCAAACCCGTTCTCCCACTGTTCATAGCCCTGTTGCAGCGTCAGGTCCAATATCACGGACAGCAGCGCCACCAGCAGAATGAGGGTGGCCAGCCCAAGCACCCGGTTACCGGCCCGCCGCCAGACCGGGCTTCGGTACAGGGCAGACCCCAGCCCCACCTGCACCAGGTAGGTACAGAGAATAAACCCAGCCACACCGAGGCGCCGGGCCACCGTAAAGTGGTCGTTGGCGTGCCCAAGGGTAAGCGTGTAGAGGACCAACGCCAGCGACGCCAGCAGGGCCAGCGGTTTCAGCCAGCGGCTGACGCGCAGCCCCTCGGCTCGTAACCACCTCTCGCTCTGCCACCAGAACCAGCCCAGCAACAGGCTGGCTGGCAGCATCAGGGTCTTGAACAGCCAGTAGGCGTGGCCGTGACGCCCGGTTCGGCTGATGCTGACGCAGTCCGCCCAATAGGGAAAACAGGCGGGGATCTGGCCCTCCCACAGGCTAAGGGCAAAACTCAGATGGGTGGTGATCAGGGGCAGCAGGGCCGCCAGCCACCCCAGCCACATGCGGTGTCGTTCGCTCATCATCGCTAGGGATAGTTCATCCTCGGCGTAGACTCAAAACGCCCCCTTTCACAAAAAGGCGCTCAAGGATGATGCACCGATACTGGCCTCTGCTGTTGGCCCTGCTCAGCGCACCGGGATACGCCGTCGAAAAGTCCCTGCACTCCGCCCGTTGTGGCACCCACCTGATCCGCCCCGGCGATGCGGTCGGCAAACTGCGGCGCCTGTGCGGCGCCCCGCTCGCCATCGATGGCAGTGGCAAGCGTCAGGAGTACAGCTACCGGCTTGGCCGGGGCGGCGGGCTGACCCTGTTCCGGATCAAAGAGAATCGCATTACCGATATCCGCCTGGTGAAATGATCGCTCATCCGGGTCTAGGCTCAGGATAAGAGGCGAAGAGGCTTGGGGAAACGATGGCAGACTCCGCACTGTCGGCCGTATTGCAATCACTCGGCGGACTGGGCCTGTTTTTGCTGGGCATGCTGGTGATGACCGATGCGCTCAAGGCGTTGGGGGGCCCCACCATGCGCCGGGCCCTGATGCGTTACACCCAAACGCCGGCCACCGGCGCCATCACCGGCTGCCTCTCCACCGCCCTGCTGCAATCCTCAAGCGCCACCACCGTTGCCGCCGTGGGTTTTGTCGGAGCTGGCCTGCTCAGCTTTTCCCACGCCCTGGGCATCATTTTCGGCGCCAACCTGGGCACCACGGTCACCGGCTGGCTGGTGGCACTGGTGGGGTTCCAGCTCAAGCTCACCATCATCCTCATGCCGCTGTGCCTGGTGGGGGTGCTGCTGAAGCTGTTCGGTCCGCCCCGTTGGGGGCAGGTCGGATTGGCGGTGGCGGGGTTTGCCCTGATCTTTTCGGGGCTGGGCACCCTGCAGGAGGGGATGAGCCGCTGGGATCCGCAACTGGTGGTGATGGCGGTGGGCGACAACCGGCTGAACCTGGTGCTGCTGGGGATCCTGTTCACCGTGATCACCCAGTCCTCCAGTGCGGGGGTGGCCACCACCCTAACCGCCCTGCACTCGGACCTGATCGCCCTGGAACAGGGGCTGGCTCTGGTCGTAGGTATGGACATCGGCACCACGGCGACCGCTGCCCTGGCCACCATTGGCGGCTCCGCCGCCGTGCGCCGCACCGGCTTCTCCCACGTCATCTTCAACCTGTTCACCGGCACCGGTGCACTGCTGCTGATCTCCCCCTACCTGTGGGTGTGTCAGCACCTGTTCGCCAACCAGACAGAGCCGGAACTGCTGCTGGTCACCTTCCACAGCCTGTTTAACCTGCTCGGGGTCTGCCTGATCCTGCCGCTGACGCCAGCCTTCTCCAGACTGATGACCCGCCTCATTCCCGACCCGGGAGGGGACAACACACTGACCCTGGAGCCGGCCTGGCTGGGCAATCCCCCCCTGGCGCTGGGCGGAGTGCTGAACGCCAGCCAGTGGCAGGCGTTCAGTCTCTGCTCTCACCTCTCGGCACTGTTGGGCGGGCATGGTCGCCGGCAGGACCTGCAGGCTCTCAAGCTGCAGCTGCTGCAAAGCCGGGACTTCCTGGACCATCTCCATCTGCAGCCCGCACACAAGGGCCAGTGGACCGCCCTGCTGGATCTGATCAGCACACAGGACCACCTACGGCGCCTGCTGGAGCGCTGTGAGGAGGAGGAGGAGCGGGCCCTGACCGCACGCAGCAGCATCAGTCTGAAGCGCGAAGCCCGGCAATTGCGCGAGCTGGTGGACCGGCTGTTCGACCGCCCTCCTGACCGCCCTCCTGACCCGGCGCTGCGGGCGGAAGCCAGCACCCTCAACGGTACCCTGCGCAGCAGCGCGTCAGCACTGCGACTGGCGGTGATGGGGCGGATCGGACAGGGGGATCTCGATCTCCAGTCCGGCACCCAGCGCCTTGAGGCCCTGCGCTGGCTGGAGCGGGTCAGCGCCCACCTAAGCGCCGTGTTGACCCATATGGACCAAGCCAGAGACCAGCTCGGGAAAGGCTAGGTCAGCAACAAAAACGCCGCCCGATGGGCGGCGTTAAACGGCATCAAGGACGGCAATCAGTTGCCCGCCACCTTCATGGTGTCGAGCAGGATTGGGCCGGTCTGCAAACTGTGGCGGGGGTCCACATCGGCGCCCACCGCCACCATGGAGCGGTACATCTGCTTGAGGTTGCCGGCAATGGTGATCTCATGAACCGGATACTGGATCTCGCCGTTCTCCACCCAGAAACCGGCGGCGCCGCGTGAGTAGTCGCCGGTCACGCCGTTGACCCCCTGCCCCATCAGTTCAGTGACGTACAGGCCGGTGCCCAGCTGTCGGAGCATGGCGGCCAGGTCCCCCCCGTTGCGCTTCACCTGCCAGTTGTAGATGCCGCCGGCGTGGCCGGTATTGGTCATCCCCAGCCGACGGGCGGAGTAAGCGGTCAGCAGGTAGGACTGCAACACCCCGTCGCGCACGATATCGCGGGATTGAGTGGCCACCCCTTCCCCGTCAAAGGGGGCTGAGGCCAGGCCATTGCGCAGGTGCGGGTTCTCTTCAATGCTGAACCATTCCGGGAAGATTTCCGTGCCCAGGGAGTCTTTCAGAAAGCTGGCGTCGCGGTACAGGCTGGCACCGGAGATGGCGCCCACCAGGTGGCCCAGCAGGCCGGTGGCCTGATCGGCACTGAACAGGATCGGCACCTGGCAGGTGCCGATTTTGCGCGCGCCCAGCCGGGCGGCGGTGTCCAGACCCGCCTGACGCCCCACCCGCTCCGGCGCGGCGAGGTCGGAGAAACGGCGGGCGACGGTGTAGTCGTAATCGCGCTCCATCCCCTGTTCATCCTGGCCGATGACCACGCAGGAGAGGCTGTGGCGGGAGCTGGCGTAGCTGCCGATAAAGCCGTGGCTGTTGCCGTAGACCTTGATCCCTTCGTGGCTGTTGAAGCTGGCCCCGTCGGAATTGACGATGCGCGGGTCCGCGTCCAGTGCCGCCGCTTCACAGCGGGCCGCCATTTCGGCGCCCTGCTCCGGGGTAAAGGATTCCGGGTGGTACAGGTCCAGCTGCGGCAGCGACGTAGGCATCCGGTCGGCGTCGGCCAGACCGTTAAAGCGGTCGGCGGTGGTTTGCGCCGCAATGGTGGCCGCGGCCTGCACTGCAGCACGGATCGCCGCTTCGGAGAGGTCAGAGGTGGACGCATTGCCTTTGGCGCCGCCACGATAGACCGAGATCCCCAGCGCCCCGTCCCTGTTGAACTCCACGGTCTCCACCTCCCCATGACGGGTGGAAACGGACAGCCCCTGCTGTTTGTGGATGGCCACTTCGGCCCCGTCCAGGCCCAGTGCCTTGGCGGCATCCAGGGCACAGGCTACCGCCTGTTCCAGGACCTCTTGCTCTTGCGCTAACGGCTCACTCATCGGTCACACTGCTCTTGGTATTGCGAAGCTGACAGGATAACAGAGCCCGCTTGCTGCGTCCTGCTGTCCATTTGCGGGATCTGTACGCGTCCCATCTGGTAAAATAGGCGTTTTTAGCCTCCGGAGTGAACCATGGTGGAGTACGAGGACTATTTCGAAGACGATTTCATCAGCAAAAGCCAACTGAAGCGGGAGGCGGAGGCACTGCAACAACTGGGTGAAGACCTGCTTTCCCTGACCAAGGCAGAGCTGGCCAAGGTGCCGCTGGATGACGATCTGGCCGACGCGTTTGCCCTCGCCCACAAGATCAAGGGCAAGCACGAAGCCTATCGGCGCCAGGTGCAGTACATCGGCAAGCTGATGCGCAGCCGCGATCCGGAGCCGATGCAGGAAGCGCTGGACAAGATCCGCAACAAGCACAACCAGGCCACCGCCGAGTTCCATAAGCTGGAGCAACTGCGCGATCGCCTGCTGTCCGGCGGCAACGACGCGCTGCAGGACGTACTGGCTGAACATCCGGAGCTGGCCGAGGAGATGCAGCGCCTGCGTCAGCTGATCCGCCAGGCCGCCAAAGAGCAGAAAGAGAACAAGCCGCCCAAATCCAGTCGCGAGCTGTTCAAGCTGCTGCGCAGCGTCCTGATGGACTAAAAAAAGGCGGTCACTGACCGCCTTTTTTTGCGCCCGTTATCGGCCCGGGCGGCTCAGCGCCAGGCGCCGTTTGACCCCCACCACCGCCAGAGTGCCGTAAGCCAGGGCCTGCCCCCACAGCGTCAGCCATTGCGGCAGCAGGTCCGCCGGGGTCGCTCCCAGCTGATTCAGGCGGATCATCCCCTGCATCATGTGGGGAATCGGCTCTTCACCGTTCATCATGGCCGCCATATCGGGCAGCGGGCAGACCGCCACGTACGTGCCGGGTTCAAACGACCCGTCCAGCCACGCCCGCTCGCCTTGGCTGATG
>CAZWED010000160.1:0-7383 GCA_964632645.1 uncultured Ferrimonas sp.
GTCGAAGTCGCCGGCCACCAGGGCAAACAGGTAACTCGGCTTCGGGAACGGATCCTGCCAGACGGCGAAGTGACGGCCATTATCCAGCTCCCCTTCGTCGATCTTGTTACCGTTGGAGAGCAGATAGGGGTACTGCGCCTTATCGGCTTCGATGCGGGTGCGGTAACGGGCCAGAACATCCGGCCGGTCGAGGAAATAGGTGATGCGACGGAACCCTTCCGCTTCACACTGGGTGCAGAAGGCGCCACCGGATTGGTACAGCCCCTCCAGCGTGGTGTTATTGGCGGGGTCAATCTCGGTTTCGATCACCAGCGTCGCCGTGTCCTGGTCCAGAGAGAGGATCAACTGGCCGTCCTGTTCACGATAACGATCGGCGCTCAGCCGCTCACCATCCACGCTCACCGACTTCAGCGTCAGCGCTTCCCCGTCCAGCACCAGCTCACCGGCATCGGGACGCTGACGGACAACCTGGCTGGTGGCCGTAACCCGGGTGTGGTGCGGGTCCAGGACAAACACCAGGTCCAGTTCGGTGATGGTGTAATCCGGGGCCTGGTAATCCTTGCGATACTTGGCTTGCATAGCCGTCATTGAGCACTCTCCTTACTGCTGTCGAGGCGAGAGGAACGGGGCAGAGCCATCTTGATGCCTACCCCCAGGTGAGCGAGGAGTATACCAAGCAGAGGGCTGAACCAGTTAAAAAAGGCGAACAAAGCGTAATCGATCGGGTTGACCATCAGTACGCCCTGCATGTACGCACCGCAACTGTTCCACGGCACGAGCGGGGAGGTGATGGTGCCACCGTCTTCCAGAGCCCGGGAAAGATTCAGGGGCGACAGGCCCCGCTCTTCATAGGCGGACTTGAACATCCGTCCCGGTACAACGATGGCGATGTACTGATCGGCAGTCAGCAGGTTCACACCGAAACAACTGGTGATCGTGGTGGCGATCAGTGACCCGCTGGTCTTCACCCCGGACAGGATAGCCTGCACCAGGCGCCGGAGCAGTCCACAGGTCTCCATCACCGCACCAAAGCTCATGGCCGCCAATATCAGCCAGACGGTGTTGAGCATCGACCCCATGCCGCCACCGGACAGCAAAGCGTCCAGAGCCTCCGAACCGGTTTCCACCGTGATCCCCTCAAACAGCGCCTGCCATACCACCGTCAGCGCTTGCAGAGCGTAGCTGCCGTCGTGACCGCTCATGCTCTGGATCGCGTCTGCCTGAAACAGCGCCGCCCACAACCCGCCACTCAGGGCACCGATGGCGATGGCCGGAAACGCCGGCATCTTCATCATCGCCAGCACCAAAACCAGCACCAGGGGCAACAGCAGATACCACCCCAGATGGAACTGGCTCTTCAGCCCGTTGGCGATGGCATCCAGGCGGGAGGGATCGAACTCACTGCCCTGCCCCCAACCCAGCGCAACGAACACCAGCAGGGCCGCCACAAATGCCGGTACGGAGGTTCGGGCCATATTGCGGATGTGGCTAAACAACTCGGAGCCGGCCACCGCAGGCGCCAGATTGGTGGTCTCCGACAGGGGGGACATCTTGTCGCCGAAATAGGCGCCGGAGATCACCGCACCGGCCGTGATCGCCTTGTCCATGCCCAGACCCTGGCTGACCCCCATCAGGGCCACACCGACCGTCGCCGCCACCGTCCAGGAGCTGCCAATGGAGAGGGCCACCACCGCACAGATGACGCAGGTCGCCGCATAGAAGATGGCGGGATTAAGCAGATGCAGGCCGTAATAGATTAAGGTGGGCACGGTACCGGCCAGCAGGAAGGTGCCGATCAGGCTGCCCACGGCCAACAGGATGAGGATCGCCCCGATGGAGATGCTGATCCCCTTCTGCAGCCCGTATTCAAGCTGCTCCCATCGATAGCCGTTCTTCCAGCCGATGATCATCGCGATGCCCGCCACCAGAAACAGGACAATTTGGTTGGGGCCATAAGAGGCGTTGTCGCCGTAGAGGGTTACCGAGGTCGCCAACCCGATGATCAGCACCAGTACCGGCAGCAGTGCATCAAAGAGCGAGGGTGATTTGGGTTCCATAGAATCCTTCCTTAAATGCCGACGCCGTCCAAAGACGGCGTCGTTCAGGGAGTGGCACGACGTCCCTTACAGGCTCAGTACGCCAATCAGTTGCAGGAACACCAGGGTGATGGCCACCGGCGCCACGTAGCGAACCGAAATTCGCCAGATGCCATAAATCGGTTTCACACTGCCAATCTCACGACAGGTGATCTCTTTGCGCACCCGATAGCCGGTAAACAGCGCAATCATCAGCCCGCCCAGGGGCAACATGATGTTGGCAGTCACGTAATCGAGCAGATCAAAGAAGCTGATCTGGAGGTCCCCCCAGAGGGACACCACCGCCCAGGGAGCGCCGGTAACGGAAAACACCGTCAGCAGACTCAGCGCCCAGATGCCGAACCCGGCGGTGAAAGCCGCCCCCATGCGGGACATTCCCCGCTTCTCCACCAGCCACGCCACCGAGGACTCGATCAACGCAATGGCGGAAGTGAACGCGGCCACCACCAACATCAGAAAGAATAGACCGCCAAACAATTGGCCCAGCGGCATGGAGCCAAAGGCGATGGGCAGGGTCTGGAAGATCAGACCCGGACCGGCGCCCGGTTCCAGCCCATTGGCAAACACGATGGGATAGATGGCCAGGCCGGCAAGCATCGCCACCAGCGTGTCCATCAGGGCGATCCAGATGGAGGTTTTGACCACCGAGGTCTGTTCCGGCAGATAGGCGCCGTACATGGTCATGATGCCGGACGCCAGAGAGAGCGTGAAGAAACTGTGGCCCAGGGCGATCAGCACACCGTTCCAGCTCAGCGCGGAGAAGTCCGCGTTGAACATGAAGTAGAAGGCAGAGGCGAAATCCCCGCGGCGGGCGGCGTAGATCACCATCACGATAAGCAGCACCAGCAACGCGGGCATCATCCAGTTCACCGCGCGCTCCAGACCCTCTCGCACCCCCTTACCCACCACCAGAACGGTGCCGAGGATGATCGCCAGACTCCAGCCCATCAGCGGGCCGGGCGTGGCGTTCAGTTCGGAAAAGAGGTGGTTGATCTGGTCGGCACTCTGCCCTTCAAACAAACCGGAGAAACCGTACCAGGTGTAAGCCAGCGCCCAGCCGGCGATCACCACGTAAAAGGACAGGATCAGATAACCGGCCAGTACGCCGGACCAGCCGACCACCCGCCAGCCCTTACCACCACCGGAGGCATCGGACATCAGCGCAACGGAGCGAGCGGGTGTCTGCCGACCGAACTTACCGATGATCACTTCCGACATCATGATGGGGATGCCAATAAACAGGATGCACAGCAGGTAAACCAGCACAAAGGCGCCACCGCCGTTCTCCCCCATGATGTAGGGGAACTTCCATATGTTCCCCAGTCCCACAGCGGCCCCGGTCGCCGCCAGAATGTAGGTCAGGCGGCTGGACCAGCGTCCGTGGGTTACGGCTTGTTGCGTCATAGAACGTCCTTTTTGTTATCTTTTTGTGATCGCAATCACTTCTTGTACCACGACCCAGCAAGCGAGAACAAGGCGCCGGTCCGGCCCCTTCGCGCGAAGCGCGGGGAACGAACGGGCGGTTTGGACGGGGTGGAAGGCGCTGGGCCACTGCGCAACAGCGGAATGAGTAGACCGTTGATTTAAGGCATAAATTTGGTTGAGGCGGGGTCGTTCGACCATAAGACACCAACGCCAGTAACGGTGTGACAGGGACGGATTGTGGCCGGCATCAACGCCAGCGAGTGAGGAGCCGCCCTTAGCGAGGGCGGAAGCGAGTGCCCGGCAACGGCATTCGCCGGGCACAAAAAAACCGCCCTGTCGGGCGGCTTTTTCAGTTGGATGTCATCAGCCGTTTTTGTTTTTGGCGATGCGGGTCCAGTCGATCATGTCCAGGGTGATGGCCCCGGCCTCATCCAGCAGGAAGTCCGGTGCTTCCATCTCTTCGGCGGCGGCCAGGTCTTCAATGGGGGCTTCCCCCATGGCCTGCAGACGCGCGTTGATGCGGTCCAGCTCGCGCTGATCATCGGCGGCAGACTCGGCTTCGCGTTCCGCCTTCACCAGTGAAATCCAGCCTTTGTCCTTGTCTTTGCGGTAGCGGGCGATGTCCTGCTCCAGCAACTGGAACTCCAGCTCATCCTTCATCCGGCTCTGATGGCGCTGCTCCAGCTGGGTCAGCATCTCCTGCGGCAGATCCGCGATCTGGCCATAGCGGGCGCTCGGGATGGAATCCCACGGCAGCGGGTTCTTCTCCTGCGACTCGCCGTATTCACCGTGCTCAACAAAGCTCGGGAACAACAGGTCCGGCTTAACCCCTTCCAGCTGCGTACTGCCGCCATTGATGCGGTAGAACTTGGCGATGGTATAGGTCACGTTGCCCATCGGCTTGTCGTACAGATCGTAGATGCGGCTCAGACCGCGATGCTGCTGCACGGTGCCCTTACCGAAGGTCTGCTCACCCACAATCAGGGCGCGGCCGTAGTCCTGCATCGCCGCGGCGAAGATCTCGGAAGCGGACGCGCTGTAGCGGTCAACCAGCACCGTGAGCGGACCGTCGTAGGTGATCTGGCCGTCGTTGTCACCGTTGACGCTGATGCGTCCACGCTGGTCGCGGATCTGAACCACCGGCCCCTGGCGGATAAAGAGTCCGGTCAGCAGGCTGGCTTCGCTCAGTGCGCCACCGCCGTTACCGCGCAGGTCGATGACGATACCCTCAACGTCCTCACCATCGAGCTTAATCAGCTCTTTGGCGACGTCCTGGCTGATGTTCATGTAGAAGCTGGGGATCTCAATCACGCCGATGCGACGGGCGTCACCGTTGCCCTGCTCCACCTTCAGCACTTCGGACTTCACCGCGCGATCTTCCAGGCGAACCTTGTCACGAACGATGACGATCTCTTTGGCGCGGGCGTTGCTGCCGCCTTTCGCCGGCAACACCTGCAGGGTGACCTTGGAATCTTTGGGGCCCTTAATCAGGTCCACCACGTCATCCAGACGCCAGCCGATCACATCAACCACCGGCTTGCCTTCCTGACCAACGCCAATGATCTTGTCGTTCGGCGCCAGTTCGCCCTGGCGGTCTGCCGGGCCGCCGGTCACCAGAGAGCGCACGACGGTATAGTCGTCAGTCATCTGCAGCACCGCCCCAATCCCTTCCAGCGAGAGGTTCATCTCGGTCTGGAAACGATCCGCGTTGCGGGGGGACAGGTAGCTGGTGTGCGGCTCAATGGTGTACGCGTAGGCGTTCATCACTGACTGGAACACGTCTTCGCTGTTGGTTTGGCTCAGACGCTTGATGGCGTTGTTGTATCGCTTCTGCAGAATGTCCTTGATTTCAGGCCATTCTTTGCCGGTTAACGCCAGGTTCAGGGCATCGTATTTGACGCGCTGACGCCAGATCTCATCCAGTTCGGCGGTGGTTTTCGCCCACGGCGCCTCTTCCCGGTCGAAGTAGTACTTATCGTCAGCCACATCGAAGGAGATCGGGGTATCAAGCAGGCTCAGGGCGTACACCAGACGCTCGTACCGGCGCTTCATCGCCAGCTGGTTCATCTCGTAGGCCAGCTCCAGGTCACCGGCGGCAACCTCGGAAGCAAACCGGCTGCGGGCACCGTCGAAACGGGCGATGTCGCCGGCGAGGAACAGGGAGCGGTTGTAATCCAACTGTTGGAGATAGCGGTCGAAGACGTCACTGGAGAACGCCTTGTCCATATCGAACTTTCGATAGTGCGAACGGGTGAACAGGTCGGCGACCCGTTTACTCGCGACACGATGTTGGGCTTCCTGCGCCAGAACCGGCAGCTCGGAGGCCTGAATGTCCGGGGCTACTGCCCATGCCTGTGTGGAAAGGAGAACCCCCGCCACCAGCGCAGACAAGGTTTTTTTCATCATCGACTCGCAACTCCTTTTCGCTGCTGATGCGTTAGATGCGAATGTGTTCGGCTTTGACTTTAACAGTGAGACCCGTTTCCAGTCGAACCATGACGTCATCGCGGTTGATGTCCACGATAACCCCTTTCGCCGGGGAGCGACCCAGTTGCACCATCACGGTCTGGTCCACTTTCAGCTCGTCAGATGAGACCGTCTGAAGCGGGGCCTGGTTCCGTTTGATTTCCGGTTTACTCTTGAGCTTAGCGTTTTTGGCGCGTTCAGCACGCGGGCCAGGCTTACGGCCTTCAGGGCGTTTGCCCGGCTTGTTACCCTGCTTTTCAGCACGGGCGGCTTTGGCCTTGTCCTGGCTCTCTTTCAGCGCGTTCTGAGCATGTTCTACGTGCTCCGCTTCCAGTTCGCCCACTTCGTTACCGTCCAGATCGACACGTTGAGCACCGGCTTTCTGGCAACGCAGGTAGCGCCAGGAGTTGGTGTAACGGCGCAGCGCCTGACGCAGTTGCGTCTTGCTGACCCGCTCGTCACCATCCAGTCGCTCTGCCAGATCCTGGAACAGGCCAATCTTCAGGGGCTTGGCATCGCCCTCTACGGAGAAACACGCGGGAAACTTCTCAGCCAGGTAGGCGATGACGGCTTTAACGTCAGTCAGCTTCTCTGCAGTGGATTCCTGGGTGTTCTGTTGTTCAGTGCTCATCAAACTCTTCCTGGCCCGCATCCGGGTCAAAATGGGAAAACAGCGTCTCGACAAAAGCGTCGATCAAATCGTCGTCCAGTTCCAACAACTGGGGATTAAATTGCCAATGTGGCCAAACGGCAGACAGCATCTCTTCGAGCAATGCAGGCTCAATCTCACTGTCCGCCGCGTCATAAACCGCATGGTAGAGCCGGTTGAGGTTCTCCGCCGCCAGGGCTTCCTCCCCCTCCCACTCCCCCACTTCGTGGGGCTCTACCAGGTAGGTATAAATTGAAACAAACTCTTTCATTATCTGGCTGCCGCAAAACACGCGCCGATCAAATCGGCGAACGGTTCCAGCCCGGCCTGGTCTTCTTCACTAAAGCGACCAAATTCCGGACTGTCGATATCCAACACGGCCACCACCTCGCCATCCACCCGGATCGGCAGTACGATCTCGGAATTGCTGGCGGCGTCACAGGCGATGTGGCCGTCAAACTGATGCACATCCTCGACCCGCTGAACCAGACCGCTTGCAGCGGCCGTCCCGCAGACGCCCTTGCCCCAGGGAATGCGGACGCACGCCACGTTGCCCTGGAACGGGCCCAGCACCAGCGTCTGCCCTTCCCGCAGATAAAATCCGGCCCAATTCACCCGGCCAAGGCCGTGATAGATCAGAGCAGAAAGGTTCGACAGATTGGCGATCAGATTGGACTCGCCTTCGGTCAACGCTTTGGCCTGGGCAAGCAGGGAGGAATAATCCACGGGTGTATGTACAGACATGGC
>CAZWED010000161.1:0-1085 GCA_964632645.1 uncultured Ferrimonas sp.
TGAGAACCCCGGCCTTTGGCCGGGGTTTTCTTTTATGCGCTTTGCGGTCGGATTGCCGGCCTTCGCCCTGAGGGCTGCGGCGTTCAGGCGGCGCAAGCCAAATGGTTGGCTTGCTGGCTCCGCCTTCACCCTTCCGGACGCGCCATTCTTAATGAGAACCCCGGCCTTTGGCCGGGGTTTTCTTTTATGCGCTTTGCGGTCGGATTGTGTGTTTTGGCCGTGCTGACATGACGCGCTCCATGACAACCCCCGCTTTTGCCCTTTGCGCCCGGCCCGCTGCCGTGTTGCTGCCCGCTCAACCTTCCCGTCTCTCGATTTGATCACCTATTCTGGTAAGACCAATTTAATCCGCTCGTTTGTTATACGCTAATTCACTGATTTAAAAATACTGAATTGGTATAACCAAAGGTGTGCGGGCCACAATGACTTTGACATGCTTATGCGCACCGTGTGAATATCGATGCCCTGTTGCTGGTTTGTTGCGGAGCCGACATGGAATCGCTTACCCCTCTTTTGACCCAAGCCGCCGAACTGATGGTGATGGGTATGGTTCTGGTGTTCGCCTTTTTGGGGTGCCTGGTGCTGGCTTTGAAGGCGATGGCCTTCTGCTTTGCCCCCGCCCCGCAGACGGATTGCCCTTCGGTGGACACGCCTGCTGTGGATCCCGCCGTGGTGGCCGCCATCAGCGCCGCCATTCATGCGCACCGTCGTGCCACACAACGATAAGGAGACCCCATGAAGCCTACCCCCCTGGCATTGACCGATGTGGTGTTGCGCGACGCGCACCAATCCCTGCTGGCGACCCGCATGCGGCTGGACGATATGCTGCCGATTGCCGAGCAACTGGATCGTGTTGGGTTCTGGTCCCTGGAAAGTTGGGGCGGAGCCACATTTGACGCCTGCATTCGCTACCTGGGGGAAGATCCCTGGTACCGCATCCGCGCACTGAAGGGGGCGATGCCCAATACCCCGCAACAGATGCTGCTGCGGGGGCAGAACCTGCTGGGGTACCGCCACTATGCCGACGACGTGGTGGAGGCCTTTGTGCAACGTGCCTACGCCAGCGGCGTTGAGGTGTTCCGAAT
>CAZWED010000161.1:1095-7333 GCA_964632645.1 uncultured Ferrimonas sp.
ATGCCCTGAACGATACCCGAAATCTGGAGACCGCCATCCGTGCGGTGAACGCCGTCGGCGGCCACGCCCAGGGGACGCTCTCCTATACCACGTCGCCGGTTCATACTTTGGAGAGTTGGGTCGCATTGGCCAAGGCGCAGGAGGCATTGGGTTGCCAGTCATTGTGCATCAAGGACATGGCCGGGTTGCTGACCCCTCACGCCGCGTATGAGCTGATCACCACCCTGAAGGGCGAAACCTCGCTGCCGATCGCCATGCAATGCCACGCCACCACCGGCCTCTCTACCGCCACCTATCAAAAGGCGATCGACGCGGGCATCGACGTGCTGGATACGGCGATCTCTTCCATGAGCATGACCTATGGCCACACCGCCACCGAAACCGTGATGGCGATGGTGGCCGGTACAGAGCGCGATACCGGCTATGATGCTGCCGCCCTGGCTCCCATTGCCCAGCATTTCCGCAAGGTTCGGGCCAAATACGGACAGTTTGAAGGCAGCCTCAAAGGGGTGGATGCCCGCATCCTTATCGCCCAGGTACCGGGCGGCATGCTGACCAATATGGAGAATCAGCTGAAAGAGCAGGGGGCGCTGGATCGGCTGGATGACGTTCTGGAGGAGATCCCACGGGTACGGGAAGAGCTCGGCTATCTGCCCCTGGTGACCCCCACCTCCCAGATTGTCGGCACCCAGGCGGTGCTGAACGTTCTGACCGGGCAGCGTTACCAGAGCATCACCAAGGAAACCCAGGGGGTGTTACGGGGGGAATATGGGCGCACACCCGCGCCCGTGGATGCCGCGTTGCAGGCCAGGGTGCTGGCAGGGCAGACGCCGATAACCGGCAGGCCGGCCGATGAGTTGGCGCCGGAGATGCCCCGCCTGACCGAAGAGTTGACTCAGCTTGCCCAGGCGGAGGGGATCGAACTGGCGGATAGCGTGCTTGATGATGTGCTGACTTACGCCCTGTTCCCGCAGATTGGCCGCAAGTTCCTGGCCAATCGCCATCGCCCGGAAGCGTTTGAGCCGGCACCCGAAGCGACGCCACCCAAGGCTGAGGTGTCGGCCCCGGCACCGACCTCCGGACCGGCCACTTACCAGGTACGGGTCAACGGACAGGACTATACCGTTGAGGTGGCGGAGGGGGGCACGCTAAACCGTGTTGAACCTGTGACCCAGACGACCCCGACTCCCGTTGCGGCGCAGCCGTCCAGCGTATTGAATGCGCCATTGGCGGGAAACATCTTTAAAGTGCTGGTGGGGCCGGGCCAGCAGGTCAATGCCGGCGAAGTGGTGCTGGTGATGGAAGCGATGAAGATGGAAACCGAGATCCGCGCCAGCAACACCGGCCAGGTTCAGCAATTGCATGTGAAAGAGGGGGACAGCGTGTCCGTGGGTGACCCTCTGGTTAGTCTGGCGTAAGGAGCGGTTGTGGAGGGAATTAACGCATTTTGGCTGCAGACCGGTCTGGCCAACTTTACCTGGGGCCAGGCCATCATGATGACGGTCGGGGCACTGCTGCTTTATCTGGCGATCGCTCGTCGCTTTGAGCCGTTGTTGCTGCTGCCCATCGGGTTTGGTGCCATTTTGTCCAACATCCCCGGTGGCGGCTTTAACGAGCCGGGCGGGCTGCTGTATTACGCCTACCACGTGGGCATCGAAAGCGGTGTTTTCCCGCTGCTGATCTTTCTGGGCGTCGGTGCCATGACCGATTTCGGCGCCCTGATTGCCAATCCTCGTACTCTGTTTCTCGGCGCCGCGGCCCAGTTTGGCATCTTTGCCACCCTGCTGGGGGCGATCGCCCTGAACCTGGTGCCCGGCTTTGCCTTTACGCTGGAGGATGCGGCAGCCATCGCCATCATTGGCGGGGCCGATGGCCCCACCGCCATTTTCCTGGCCTCCAAGCTGGCCCCGGATCTGCTGGGCGCCATTGCTGTGGCGGCGTACTCCTACATGGCGCTGGTGCCGCTGATCCAACCGCCGATCATGAAGGCACTGACCACCGAATCGGAGCGACGCATCGAGATGGCGCAGCTTCGGGAGGTGAGTAAACAGGAGAAGATCCTGTTTCCGCTGTTGGTGCTGGGGCTGACCATCCTGGTACTGCCGCCAGCCACGCCGCTGGTCGGCATGTTCTGTCTGGGCAACCTGATGCGGGAAGCCGGAGTGGTGGACCGCCTGACCAACACCGCGCAGAACGAGCTGATCAACATTGTCACCATCTTCCTTGGCCTGGCGGTGGGTTCCAAATTGTCGGCAGACAAGTTCCTGACCGTGAATACCCTGGGGATCCTGGCTCTGGGCGCGGTGGCCTTTGCGGTGGGGACGGCAGCGGGGGTACTGCTGGCCAAACTGATGTGCCGACTCAGTGGCGGCAAGGTGAACCCGTTGATTGGGGCGGCGGGGGTCTCTGCCGTTCCGATGGCGGCGCGGGTGGTGAACAAGGTCGGCCTGGAGGCCAACCCTCATAATTTCCTGCTGATGCACGCCATGGGCCCCAACGTGGCAGGTGTGCTGGGCAGTGCCGTGGCCGCCGGCGTGTTGCTGGCGGTGCTGGGGTAAACGCGCGCTACATCGGCTGGGTGTTGGTGAGCCAGAGCAACAGGCTCATCACGCCCAGCAGTCCGGCGGAAAACACCAGGATGTAGATGAATCCCTTTTGTCCCTGCTTCAGGCTGTAACCATTGATCTGGAGGTACACGTACCAAAGCAGGCAGAGCAGAAGGGGAACTAAGAATAGCCGGGCAATCATGCGGTGCCTTCTCCTCCCTTTTTTCCCAAGCTTATCACTCAGATTCCCCTCTTGTCAGGGATTGTAAAAATCGAGTAACCAACTGTTTTTGCGTGATCTCTGTCACCAAGGGTTCTTGAGTGAGCCGGTAGCATTGCGCCTGCATACCGGACGGAGAACATCATGCGCATTGCCCTCTTATTGCTGTTACTGCCGTTCCAGGCCTGGGCGTTTTGGGGGCTGAGTCTGCCTGAGTGGCTGGAGAAAGAGAGCCGCCATCTGGCCCAGGAGCTCAACAGCGGGGTAGGGCAAAGCCAGAACCCCAACTTCCTGCGGGCGGAGTTCCAGGGGGGCGTGATGTCCTTCTATTACCGGGCGTTCAGTGCGGACGCCATGGCGCCGTTTGGCGCCGTTGTTGAGGATCAGACTGACGCCGTGATCCGGGGTTATTGCCAGAGCGGCTACTACCGGAAACGCCTTGATGCGGGTTTGGTCTACCGCCACATCTACGAAGGGACATCGGCGCCGCCGTCGCTTACCATCCGTGCCAGCTCCTGCCAGGGGCACTACTGATTTTTCAAAGTTGCACGTGAGAGCAATGTTTCGACAGCGCAGTTCGGGTAAACTCTTTCAACGGAGGTACTCAACGTGCAATTAACCAGTTTCAGCGATTTCGCCTTTCGGGCATTGATCTACCTGGGCACCCTGCCACAGGGTGAACTGACCAGCATCAGCCGGGTAACCGAGGTGTACGGGGTTTCTCGTAACCACATGGTAAAGGTGATCAACAAGTTGGGCCACGCCGGTTTTGTGACCACGGTACGTGGCAAAAACGGCGGCATCCGTCTGGCCAAAGCCCCGGCGGAAATCGGCCTGGGGGACGTGGTCCGCGCACTGGAACCGCTTAAGCTGGTGGATTGCGGCAGCCCGTTCTGCCACATCGTGCCCGCCTGTCGTCTTAAGGATGTGCTGCAGGAAGCCACGGACGCCTTTCTGGCGTCGCTGGATCAGTACACCCTGGCGGACATGCTGAAGCAGAACCCGCACCTGGTCACACTGTTGCACCCGTCCCCTGCCCACTGACCTCATGCTCACCAGCGCCACGCTTTGGGGGCTGTTCGCCAGCGCCTTCATCTCTGCAACGCTTGCTCCCGGCGGCTCCGAGGCGGTGCTGGCTTATCTGGTCAGCCAGGGCCAATGGGCGATCCCCCTGTTGCTGCTGGTGGCCACCCTGGGCAACACCCTGGGTTCCCTGACCAGCTATAGTATCGGGCGGGTGGTTCATCGCCATAAATCGCCCGAACAACTGCTGTCCGCCAAAGAGAGCCGGGTATTGGGCTGGGTTGAGCGACATGGCGTCTGGTCACTGCTGCTGGCCTGGCTTCCTGGTGTCGGCGACGCTATCCCCTTGTTGGCCGGTTGGTTTCGTTTTCCCATTCTCTTTAGTACGCTGTTGATCTTTATTGGTAAGTTCTTGCGTTATTCAGTGGTTGCCGGGGCCACATTGGGGGTACTCGGAAGCGGCTGAACATCGGACACAACCCGGAGGTGTTATGAAAGGTTGGCAACGGCTGTCTCTTGCGGCCTTGATCTCAGCGACGCTGGTCGCCTGTGCCACGGAAAGCGGCACACCAACGATCCCCGAGGGATTTACGTTGGTCGAACAGGTGGAGGCCGCGCCGGGTGAAGTGCGCATTCCCTACCAGAAATACCGGCTGGACAATGGCCTGACCGTGATTCTGAGCCCGGATGATTCTGATCCGCTGGTGCACGTGGACGTGACCTACCATGTCGGTTCGGCCCGGGAGCAGCTTGGCAAATCCGGCTTTGCCCACTTTTTTGAACACATGATGTTCCAGGGCTCCAAGCACGTGGCCGACGAGCAGCACTTCCAACTGGTGACCGAAGCGGGTGGCACCCTTAACGGCACCACCAACAGCGATCGCACCAATTACTTTGAAACCGTTCCGGACAACCAGCTGGAAAAGATGCTCTGGCTTGAGGCCGATCGCATGGGCTTTCTGCTGGATGCGGTGACCGAAGAGGCGTTCGAGATCCAGCGGGCGACGGTGAAAAATGAACGCGGGCAGCGGGTGGACAATCGACCCTATGGTCGTCTCAATGAGCGGGTCGGACAGGCGATGTACCCTCAGGGGCATCCGTATTCCTGGCCGGTTATCGGCTGGATGGACGACCTGGACCGCGGCAATGTGGACGATCTGCGCCGCTTCTTCCTGCGCTGGTATGGCCCCAACAACGCCACCCTGACCATCGGTGGGGACTTCGATGTGGCCCAGACCCTGGCCTGGGTCGACAAGTACTTTGGCCCCATCCCCCGTGGACCGGAAGTGGAAGACGCCCCGAAACAACCGGCGAAACTGGCGCGTGACCGCTATCTCTCCATGGAAGACAAGGTGCACCTGCCGCTGATCTACGTGAGCTTCCCGACGGTCTATGCCCGTCATGAGGACGAGGCCGCGCTGGATCTGCTGGCGGACATCTTGGGGGGCGGCCGCACCTCCATCTTCTACAAAAACCTGGTCCAGGAAGGCTTTGCGGTTCAGGCCGGTGTCAGCCATCCCTGCCGGGAACTGGCCTGTGAATTCAGCCTCTATGCACTGGCCAATCCGGCCAAAGAGCTTAGCCTGTCCAAGATTGAAACGCTGATCCGTGAATCCATTGCGGAGTTTGAGCAGCGCGGCGTCAAGCCGGAGGATCTGCAGAAAGCCAAGGTTCAGCACGAAGCCAACACCCTGTATGGACTGCAGAGCGTGCGGGGCAAAGTCAGCACCCTGGCGTTCAACGAAACCTTCTTCGATAACCCGGACCTGATAGGCGAAGACCTGGCCCGTTACGACGCGGTGACCGCCGATGACGTAGTGCGGGTGTTCAACACCTACATCAAGGGTCAGCATGCGGTGATCATGAGCGTGGTGCCGGAGGGGCGCCGTGATTTGATCGCCGCCGAGGACACCTTCACCCCGGCGCCGCTGGAGATGAAGACCGCACCGCAGACCTTACAAGCGGTGACGCCGCCGGTCATTGTTGACCGTTTCGATCGCAGCCAGGTGCCGCCGGCCGGTGCCAACCCGCAGGTCGAAGTGCCCGCCCTGTGGCGCGACAAACTGGATAATGGCATCGCAGTGATCGGCACCCAGAGCCTGGAAACTCCCACCGTTGAACTGTTGATCGCCCTGGACGGCGGAAACCGCCTGTTGCCGCCGGAGAAAGCGGGCCTGGCCCAGCTGACCGCGGCGATGATGAGCGAATCCACCGAGCGTTACACCACCTCGGAGTTTGCGGAAGCGCTTGAGCTGCTCGGTTCCCGCATCAGCGTCAGCGCGTCCGGGTATCGCCTCTACGTGTCGGTCAGCGCGTTGAGCCGCAACCTGCAACCCACCATTGAACTGTTGCAGGAGCGCCTGCTGCACAGCGCCTTTAACGAGACCGACTTTGCCCGCGTCAAGGAGCAGCACCTGCAGGGGCTGATGCATTCCATGAACGAGCCGGG
>CAZWED010000162.1:0-3514 GCA_964632645.1 uncultured Ferrimonas sp.
GGCTCAACGACCATTACGCCGACGCCCATCGCATTAACGACGCCAACGCCTGTGACGACGAGGCGCTCAGTGCCTGCATTGAGGCGCACCAGCCGGACCTGATCATCCTCAGCGACATCGACCGGGCGCAACGCGGCCACGACGCCATTGCGACCGCCCTGGTGCAGGCCCGTCAGGCGGGCATTCCGCTGTTGCTGTCCAACTACCGGCGGGAAGCCAGCCCGATGTTGACGCCGTTGTACCGGGAGATGGGGTTGTCCACTTTTGGTAACTACTGGAGCAAACTGCACGCCAGCAACCTGGGAACGGACACCATCTGGGCGGAAGACCCGCGCCTGGGCGAGGTGGATCGCCTGCTGGTCGCGCTGGATGGCGGCGATTTCGATACTGAGTGGCTGGCGGGCTGTGGCGGCAACTTTCTGTACTGCAACGAGGCGCCCTTGGTGGCGGGCTTCAAGGGCGGTGCCGACTGGCTGCGAAACGCCGCGATGACCCTGGACGGCCAGGGCCGGAGCGCCTTTAGCCTGAGCGATGGCCGTCTGATCAAAACCACCCTGCTGCTGGCGGACAAGTACCGCGCCGCCATCGATTACCCCATCGAGTGGCACGAGCAGCAGGCCTGGCAGCAGGCGATGTTTGCAGACTGGCTGGTGAACTACGCCCGCCCCGCCAACCCGCCCCAGCCGGACCTGGGGGAGTTTGTGCTGGATCGGGCCCAGCTGCAGAAGGGCGATAACGCCCATTACGCCTATCCGGACACCACCACGGCGCGCCAGACGATCACGGTCCCCTACCGCAACCAGTGGACCAGCACCGGCTGGTACGCGCTGCCGGGGCAGACCGTTACCCTGACCCGCCATGACGACAGTGACACCCGGGTGACCGTCAAGCTGAACTACCACCGCCCCAACACCAACCGGGCGTTCCAGCAGAAGGTGTATCGCGCCCCTCTGGAGCTGGCCACCCAGCGCCTGCCGCTGCCCCCGGGGCAAACGCTGACGTTTTCCAGCCCCTATGGCGGCCCGGTTTACCTCCATCTGGATGGCGGCGAGGGCGCCCTGGGCGTCGACGTCAGCGCCGGTGGCATCGCCCGGCATCCCGCCATCCTGGATTTTGCCGACCCGGCCCAGATTGCCGCCTTCAATGACCGCATCAACCACACCGAACTGCCCCACGTTGATCTGCGCTCTCCGGCGGCGGAGCAGCATCTGCGCCGGGATCGTTTCCTTAACGCCATTGGCGGTGTCATCCCCGATGTGACGGCGTTGCTGGACAGCGTCATCGACGACCACATCAACGCGGTGTACACCTTAGCTGGCTATACGGTGCCGGGGCGGACGCTGGCCCAGTCCCTGCCGCAGGATGTGGCAACCGCCTGCGCAGCCCTGCTGGGCGACGCCTGCCTGGAGAGCGGGCTGCACACCCGCGCCATCATTCAGCACGCCAACTACGACCAGAACGCCCACTGCGGCTCCGGTTGCAGTGGCAATCCGTGGGACGCGGCCTGGAACATCTCCCCCACCGGCTGGGGCGACAACCACGAACTGGGCCATAACCTGCAGACCACCCGGCTCAACGTGCATTACGCCGCGGCCGGAGACGAGGACAACTGGAGCGCCTACCACAACCGCGCGGGGGAGAACTCCAACAACCTGTTCCCCTACTACGTCAAATGGCGGGCCCACTACCTGCGCGATGGCAATACGACACCCATCAGCGACGGGCACATGAACCACAAAAGCCTGTTCTACGGCTTTATGTCCGATGCGGCCGGCGTGACAAACGCCGCGGGGGAGCGGGTGGTGCTGGGCGACAACTGCCGGCTGATGGACAGCGGCGCCAGCCGGTATGAGGCGCCCTGGGCCACCGGCGCCTACGCCGCCCACAACGGCTACCGCATGGCGTTCTACATCCAGATGGCGCTGCGCGCCCACGGCATGGTGCTGGCCGACGGCACCCGCCTGGAAAACGGCTTTCACCTGTTTACCCTGCTGTACCAGCACAGCCGGATCTTCGGGCGTTACGCCAGCGACGCGACCAGTTGGCAGGCCAACCGGGAACGGTTGGGTTTTGGCCTGTTCCCCTACGAGGGTGAGGCGGTGTACGGCGGTCGCCGGATCCACCAGATCCCGGGCAACGACTTTATGCTGGTGGCTTTGAGCCACCTGACCGGTCGGGACTGGCGCAGCCATTTCGACCTGCTTGGCCTGCGCTACTCCAGCCTGGCCGCCGCCCAGGTGGCGGCCAACGCCAAAAGCGGGGCGCTGCCCATGGGAATGTACGTGCTGGAAACCGACCTGCCCCCCGCCAACCTGAGCGAGGGCCTGACCTTCCTGCCCCTGTCGCTGACAGAGGGCGGCACCCGATGGCCGCGGGACAACAGCACGCCGGCCGACTGTCCCCAGCCCTGAGCCCTGCCACCACGGGCGCCTCCCGGCCAGCTTAACGGGGGCGCCCCCCTCTTCGCTTACAGACGACTTACCGATTCGCCCGCGTTGACGGTGGGCTGGCCACGCCAGAGTTGTTAGCGTCCCTGCCCAATTGAGCAAGGCCGCAGGCGACCAACAGGAGTGGCGAATGAGACCGGGATATTTGGCAGCAATACTGGCCGTTTGGCTGGCGGGATGTGGTGATCAACAGGGGCTTGGGGGGGCAATGTCGGCACCGGATGTGCCGGAATCGTCCCAGCTTCCACGCTATCGCGCCGACGCCGAGTACACCTCCGGTGGCCGCCTGAGCCCGGACCACTTGCTGCTGCCCGCCGGTGAATCAGGCACCTTTACGGTCGACGTGGCAGAGGGCTACCAGCTGGACAGCCTGTCAGGGTGTGGCGGGACGCTGCATGGCGACGGCTACGTGATCGCACCGATGCAGCAGGACTGCGTGGTGACGGCACGGTTTGTGCCGATGCCCCCGCCCCCGCCACTGTCCCCGTCTGTATTGGTCACCACCGACGTGCGTGGCCAGGGGCAGCTCCATCCCACCACGTTGCGTCTGCCGGCAGGCGAGCGCGGATGGTTGCAGGTGCAACCCGCCGACGGCCATCGGCTGGACAGCATCACCGGATGCGACGGCACCCTTACCCCCGAGGGCTACCGGACCGCCCCCCTGACCCGGGACTGCAAAGTCAGCGCGCAGTTTCTGCCCAACCCTGAGCCCCAACGTTTTCTGGCCTCGACACAACCCGCCAGCGGCGGCGAAATTGCCCCCGTTCAGCAATGGCTTAACGCGGGCCAGCGGGGGCGCTTTACCCTGACGCCAGAGATCGGACACCAACTGGTGTCGGTGACCGGCTGCGGCGGGGCGCTGGAGGGGGAGCACTACCTAACCGCACCGATGACCGGCGACTGCGCCATCAGCGCCGTATTTGCTGCCGTCCGTTATCAGGCCACAGCGCAGAGCAGTGAAGGGGGGCAGGTGACCCCAAGCCAGATGACCCTGACAGCGGGCCAGCGGGGACGCTTTACCCTGACGCCAGAGATCGGACACCAACTGGTGTCGGTGACCGGCTGCG
>CAZWED010000162.1:3614-7311 GCA_964632645.1 uncultured Ferrimonas sp.
GCGGGGCGCTGGAGGGGGAGCACTACCTAACCGCACCGATGACCGGCGACTGTCGGGTGGAGGCCCTCTTTACGCCGGTGGTGACCTTTCTGGCCTCGACCCGGGCGGAGGCCGGCGGGCAGCTGAGCCCCCCATCTATGCGTCTGGAGCAGGGCCAGAGAGGCGAATTTACTCTGACGGTTGAGCCCGGGTTCCAGCTGGAATCCCTCTCCGGTTGCGGCGGTACGCTGGTGGACTCGCGTTACCTGACGGCTCCCATGCAACAGGACTGCACGGTCACGGCCGGTTTTATCAGTAACGCCGAAAACGCCATTGCCCAGGAGGATCATCGTCTGGCCAGCGCCGGGGAGCTGATCGCCTTTGCCCGTGCCACCCTGGCGTCCAGCGAAGCGCAGCGGCAGGCGCTGGTGGCGGAGCTGTATCGGGAGACAGAGAGCATCAGCTGGTTCCCGACCCAAGACTCCATCACCTTTGAGAGCTACCTGCCGGAAACCACCTGGGCCCTGCTGCCCTCCAACGTCAAAGGCAATGGTGACCCGGCGGTGCGGGGGCTGGTGATGGTGTCGCAGTTGGCTGAGCAGCGCATGGCCGCGATGGCCGCCAACCTGTTCAGCGTGTCCCGCAACGACCAGAGTGACCAACTGCTGAAACGGCTGATTGGCTGGCTCACCAACGGCGCCGATCAGAGCGGTGGGTTGTCGGTGGTGACGGTGCAGGTGCCTGGTCGGGCTGACAGTCCGTACTTTCCCCATAACGAAGGGATCCGGAACTGGCTGAGGGCGTTTTACCCCGATGCCCACCGCATCAATGAGGCCAATCTCTGTGATTACGACGCCCTCAGTGCCTGCATTGACGCGCACCAGCCGGACCTGATCATCCTCAGCGACATCGATCGGGCGGGGCGCGGTCACGAGGCCATCGCGGCCGGGCTGGACAAAGCCCGTCTTCAAGGCATTCCGCTGCTGTTGTCGAATTTCCGTCGTCAGGCCAGCCCGATGTTAACGCCACTGTATCAGCGTATGGGGCTGGCTGCGGTGGGCAACTACTACGGAAAACTCAAAGCCAGCCAGCTCAGTGTCGACACGATAAAGGCCGCCGACGCAAAACTGACTCAGGTGGATCAACTGCTGGCGGCTCTGGACCGCGGCGACTTTGATACCGAATGGCTGGCCAACTGTGGCGGTAACTTCCTCCACGTCTGCAACGACGCCACCTTTGTGGCCGCCTTTAAGGGCGCGGCGAACTGGCTGCGACAAGTGGCTGTGACCCTGGATCGCCAGGGCCGCAACCCGTTTACCCTGAACGATGGTCGCCTGATCAAGGCCACCTTGCTGCTGGCGGACAAATACCGCGTGGCGATCGACTATCCCATCCAGTCGACCGAGCCTGAAGCCTGGCAGCAGGCGATGTTTGCCGATTGGCTGGTCAGCTATGCGCGGCCCAACAATCTGCCGCAACCGGACTTGGGCGAGTTTGTGCAGGAGAGCGGTCAACTCAGCAAGGGAGCGGAGGCACATTATGCCTACCCCGATACCGGCTCGGAGCGACGTACCGTGTCCGTGCCGTTCAGAAACCAGTGGACCACCACCGGCTGGTACGCGCTGCCGGGCCAGACGGTTACCCTGACCCGACACGACACCGCCGACGTGGTGGTTCAGGTGAAACTCAACTACCACCGCCCCAATACCAACCGGGCGTTTAAGAGCAAGGTGTACCGGGGCCCGCTGGAGCTGGCCACCCAGCGCTTGTCGATAGCGCCCGGACAAACGCTCAGCTTCTCCAGCCCCTACGGTGGTCCCATCTATCTGCATCTGGAAAAGAACGGGGCAACGGGGGCACTGGAAACCGAGATCACCGCTTCGGGCATCGCCCACCACCCGGCCATTCTCGATTTCAGTGATGCGCAGGAGATCGCCGCGTTCAACCGGCGTCTGACCGACACCGAACTGCCCCACGTCGATCTGCGCAGCAGCAACGCCGAGCAACACCTGCGGCGGGATCGTTTTTTGGGGGCGGTGGGCGGCGCCATCGCTGACGTCAACGCTCTGCTGGATTACGTCATCAATGACCACATCAATCCGGTGTACCGGCTGGCGGGCTTTAAGCTGCATGGCCAGACCTTGCAACAGTCGCTGCCGGCGGAGGTGCAGAGCGCCTGTGTCGGGCTTCTGGGAGAGGATTGCCTGGATACGACGCTGAATACACGCACCCTTATTCAGCACGCCAACTACGACCAGAACGCCCAGTGTGCCTCCGGATGCAGTGGCAATCCCTGGGACGCCTCCTGGGTGATCAATCCGCTGGGCTGGGGCGACAATCACGAGTTGGGACACAACCTGCAGGTCGGACGCCTCAATGTGCACTATGTGCCGGCCGACAAGGCGGACCATTGGCCCGATTACCGCAACCGCGCGGGGGAGAACTCCAACAACATCTTCCCCTACTACGTGCTGTGGCACAGCCATTACATTCGCCGCGGCAATACCGGCCCCATCAGTGATGGCCACAGCAATCAGAAGGCGCTGTTCTACGCGGTCCAGTCCGATGCGGCCGGTTTAACGGACAGTGAGGGCCGGCGGGTGATGCTGGACCACAACTGCGCCGTGGTGGGGCGGGGTGACCGTTACGAGGCACCCTGGCACAGCGGGGTGTACGCGGTGAATAACGGCTACCGCATGACGTTCTATCTCCAGATGGCGCTGCGGGCCGATGGCCTGACGCTGGCCGATGGCACGGTACTGAGCAACGGCTTCAACCTCTTTACCCTGCTGTACCAGTATCATCGGGTGTTTGGTCGTTACGCTGGCAACGCCGAGTCGTGGTTGGCCAACCGGCAGCGGCTGGGGTTTGGCCTGTTCCCCTTTGAGGGCGAGACGCTGTACGGTGGCCGCACGGTTAACGGTATGCCCGGCAACGACTTTATGCTGGTGGCCTTGAGCCACCTCACCGGCCTGGACTGGCGCAGCCATTTTGACCTGCTTGGCTTGCGCTACTCCAGCCTGGCGGCCGCCCAGGCGGTGGCGAACGCCAAAAGCGGGGCTCTGCCGATGGGGATGTATGTGCTGGAAACCGACCTGCCCCCCGCCAACATGAGCGACGGCCTGACTTTCCTGCCCCTGTCGCTGAACGACGCCAGTACGCGCTGGCCCCGGGACAACAGCAGTCCGCTGGATTGCCCGCAGCCCTGAGGCGAATAACCGACACAAAAAAGCCGCCCATCGGGCGGCTTTCCTTATGGCAACGGCGGTTAGGCCGCGGCGATCTTGGCCAGAACCCGATCGGCGGCGGCGATGGAGGCCGCGATGTCGTCGTCGGAGTGGGCCATGGAGAGGAAGCCCGCTTCGAAGGCGGACGGCGCCAGATTGACGCCCTCATCCAGCATGCCGTGGAAGAACGCTTTGAAGTGGTCCATGTTGCACTTGGAAACCTGCTCGAAGGTGGTCACTTCCGCTTCGTCGGTAAAGAAGAAGCCAAACATGCCGCCCACGTAGTTGATCGCCATCGGCACGCCGTGTTTGTCGGCGGCGGCTTTGAAGCCCTTGATCAGGGTTTCGGTCTTGGCGGCCAGTTTGTCGTACAGGCCGGGGCGTTGCAGCAGTTTCAGCTGGGCTTTACCGGCGGCCATGGCCACCGGGTTACCGGACAGGGTGCCGGCCTGGTAAACCGGGCCGTTCGGGGCCAGGTGCGCCATCACGTC
>CAZWED010000163.1:0-7305 GCA_964632645.1 uncultured Ferrimonas sp.
GACGCCATCTACATGCGCGACCGCGACTTCTCCCGTAACCAGCTGAAAGAGGGCGGCGATCCCCGCTACGTTTACGATTACACCGGCCTCTCTGCCAGCGGCCGTACTCTGGTTCGCTCCTCCGACAGCTGGGACTATCTGGTGCCGCTGACCAGCGGTGACTGCAGCGCCTACAACACCGCCGGCAAAGCGGAGTTCTATGGCCCGCTGGAGGACGCCAGCTACCCCAACGACCGCATCTGCGCCTACGACTACACCCTGGAAGCGGCGATTCAGAACGACCAGCGTCGTGACAACGCCCTGGTCAACTACCAGTACAACCTGACCGACGAGATTGTCATGACGGCCCGGGCCTACTGGGCCTACAACGAAACCCTCGACATCTCCGCGCCGACCCCGGCCAGCATCTGGTTCGACAAGGACCTGCCCAGCTACACCACCGCCGAGGGGCATGAACTGGTGGAGGTGTTTGCCGGTGACCACATGCTGTATCGCTTCAACACCATGGGCAATCGCCGCGCTGAGCACAACGACAGCATCCTCGATTTTATGCTGGCCCTGGATGGCACCCATGATCGGCTGAGCTGGGACTTCTCCTTTAACCACAACCGCTACAACAACGTCACCTGGGGGCAGAACTACATCCACACCCCCTCGCTGACCGACGCGGTGGGCGACGTTAACGCTGAAACCGGCCAGTTCGAGGGCTGGGACCCCCGAGACCCCAACGCCGAAGTGCCGGCCCAGGTGAAGGCCAACTACGACAAGCGCAACGAAACCACCTACTGGGAAGTGATGGGGGGCGCCTCCGTTGACGTCTTCGAGCTGCCCGGTGGCACCAGCAGCCTTTACGTGGGCGCCAACTACCGGGAAGAGCGCTACCGCTCCGAGGTGGATGGCCAGGCGGAAGCGGGCAACATCTACGGCGGCAACGGCGGCGCGGGCGGCATCGCCGACCGGGACGTGTGGGCGGCCTATTTTGAGATGCTGTTCCCGGTTCTGGAGGGGCTGGAGGTCAATGTGGCGGGTCGCTACGACGACTACTCCGACTTTGGCGACACCTTTAACCCGCAGGTGGCGGTGCGTTACAACCCCATCGACAACCTGATGTTCCGCGCCTCCTGGGGCACCGGTTTCCGCGCCCCGACCCTGCCGGACCTCTATTCCGGTCTGCAGGAGGGGTATGGCTGGCGCAAGAACTACGTGCGCTGCTATGAGAACGGCACCTCACCCGCAGACTGTGGCGAGTGGGATTACGCCGCGGCCTACACCGGCGGTAACGAGGAGCTGGAGCCGGAAGAGTCGGAAAGCTACAACGTCGGGGTGGTGTGGAACGTCGGTGACAACCATTACGTGAAGGCCGATTACTGGCACCTGGAGCTGGAGAACCTGATCCAGAACTACAACCCGGACCTGGTGCTGCTGTCCCAGGTGTTCCTCTGGGAGAGCGGCGTTGACGAGTACATCGGAGACGTGGTGCCCGGGCTGGGTTACGAGATCGGGGCCAACGGCCGCCTGCAGGGGATCTACTCCCTCACCGGCAACTTCGGTGCCTCGGAGCGAGAAGGGCTGGACATCGAGCTGGGGGGTAACTACGAAACCCGCCTCGGCGATCTGGGCTGGAACCTGGCGTGGTCCCACTACCTCAAGTACACCGAGGAGTACGTCGATGAGGAGTCCGGCCAGACCACGGTCTCGGACGATCTGGCGGGCCGCAAGTACTACCCGGACAACCGCGTCAACCTCTCTCTCGACTGGAGCCTGGGGGATCACGCCGTCGCCCTGTACGCCTACTACGTTGGCAAGCAGGAGAACGACTGGGTGAACCCGGAAACCGGCGGCAAAGAGGTGTATGACGAGTTTGATGCCTACACCTCGGTGAACCTGAGTTACACCTACCACACGCCGTGGCGCGGCTCGGTAACGCTGGGGGGACGCAACCTGTTCGACGAGGACCCGAGCCTCGACGTCGACGGGGAAACCGACACCAGCCTGTACGACATCCGGGGGCGCACCTGGTACGCCACCTACAAGCAGAGCTTCTGATTTTCTCCTGGTTAACTGGGCCCCAAGCGGGGCCCTTTTTTTATCCTCGCGTTACAGCCGGAACTGGGCCAGGTGCCGTTTCAGGTTGGCGGCCAGGTCGTTCAGCTCACTGGCGGCGTCAACGGTTTGCCCCGCCGCGGCTTCGCCCTGACGTGACAGGTCGTTGATCTGGTTGAGGTGGGTGGCGATCTCCTGGGCGACACCGCCTTGCTGCTCCGCCGCACAAGCGATGGAGGTGGCGGTGCTGGCAAGCCGGTTCATGCCGCGGGTGATGGTTTTCAGGGCGTCGCCGGCGGCGCCGGACTGGTCGGTGGATTGCTGGCTCAGGGTCAGGCTGCTGCGCATCTGGCTGACCGCATCGGCGGTGCGTTGGTGCAGCTGTTCAATGGTCTGGCTGATCTCGGTGGTGGAGGTTTGCGTGCGCTGGGCCAGCGAGCGCACCTCATCGGCCACCACGGCAAACCCCCGTCCCTGCTCGCCGGCCCGCGCCGCTTCAATCGCCGCATTGAGGGCCAGCAGATTGGTCTGGTCGGCGATCTCGTTGATCACCTGCACCACACGGGCGATGGCGTCGCTCTCCTGGGCGACGCGGTTCATGCTGACGGCGCCCTCCTGCAGTGACCCCGCCAGAGAGTGCATCTGGGCGATCACCGCCTCGACTTCCCGGTCACCGGCTTGGGCGGCCAGGTCCATCTGGCGGGATTGCTCGGCGGAGTCGTGGGCCTGATTGGCCACGTCGTTGGCGGTGCAACTGAGCTCCTCCATGGCGGTGGCGATCCGGTTGGTCTGGTTCAGCATCTCGGTCGCCCCCAGGCCGTTGCAGTGGGCCACCTGCTGCAGGCTGCCGGCGGCGTTCTCAAGGGCGATCACCGAGGATTTCACACTGCTCAGCAGCAGATGCAGGCCATCGCACATGACGCTGACGCTGGCGGTGATCTTGTGGACTTCGTTGTGGGAGTTTGCCGGCGTAGCCTCAAACGGCTGGCTCAGGTCCCCTTCGCCGATGGCGTTGAGGCGCTGGCAAAGCGTTTCCAGCGGGCGGTTCAGCATGCGGTTGAGCATCAGCGGCAGCAGCAAGCCGATCAGCACGCTGCCCACCAGGGCCGAGCCCAGGGCGATGTAGCGCAGATCCTCCAGCGCGTGCGCCAACTCGTGCTCTGGCAGCGCGGCGATCAGGGCCCAGCCGGGGCCGTCGACCACGGTGTGGCTGAGCAGCCAGGGCTCGCCGCGTACGATGGATTGCTGCATCGTGCGGCGGGACTGGTCGAGCAGGGTGTTCAGATAGAGCACGCCGTGATCGTCCAGGCGGGTGAGGCGCAACGGGCCGCGGTTCTCCGGGTGGTAGATGAACTGGTCGCTGGCGCGCTCAAACAGGCTGAAGTAGCCCCTTTCACCGATGCCGGTGCTGGCGAGGGTTTGCTGGATCAGGCCAAACGCCTCCGTCACATCCTGACCGATGTAGCGCACGGCGATGACGGTGCGAGCGGCATCCAGCACCGGCTCGTACACGGTAATGAACTGACGCCCCAGCATGCGCACATAGCCGACGTAGGTTTCCCCGTTCAGCAGGGCCTTTCGCGCGGGGTGGTTGCGTTCAAGCTCGGTGCCCAGCAGTCGCCGGCCCGTCTTATCGCGCAGGGTGGTGGCGATGCGGACAAACCGCTCCTCATCCCGGACAAACAGAGTGGCGCTGGCGCCGGTCATGCTGGCGAACTGGTCCAGCGTTTCGGTGAGGCCGTTCAGGCGCTGCTCACCACTGAGCAGTTCCGGCACGGTGCCGTTGTCGGTGGTGAGACGTTGTCCACTGAGGCGAAAGGGGGAGGCAAACCGCCGGGCAAACAAGCGGGCGTTCAGTTCGGCCTGGTTGCGTTGCAGCTGATACTGGGTTTCCAGAGAGACCGCCATGGCTTTCAGGGCGCTGTCGACACTGCTCAGGGTGGTGGCGCGCAGGGCATTGGCGGACAGTGAGTAACTGAGTAAGCCCATGCCGGCGAGCACCGTCACGAAGATAACAATGGAAAAGGTGCCAATTTGGCGGCCGAAGCGCCAATGGGAGAAGTGCATAACAGCCTCTGGGTCGCAATGGGGGTGCCCGGGACCGAATCGGTCACCGGCGGTTCATCTTTTTTAAACTTATTTAACCTGTGTTTTCAGGGCGTTGCTGTTCAAGCTTGTCAGCTATTTGTATCTGTTTGAGCCGGCGTAATTTCGCAGTATGCTGCTCTCCTTCCTGCCTGAATGATTCCGGGGTTTTCTCTCTGATGCGTGCGAGTTTTTTGGTGGTTCTGCTGACATGGGTCTGGTCTTTCGGGGCGGCGGCCCAGTCCCCCCTCTCCGGCGAGTTGAACGCAACCCGCGCCTGCCCGGCCTATCAGTCGTTCCACAAACAGAGCAACCCCGGAAACCTCAGCGTTGAGGCGGGCCAGCGTTACCGCATCGTCGCCGAGAACAAACCCGGCGGGGCGTGGTTTCTGGTGGAAGTCGCCGGACAGCGGCGCTGGGTGGAAAAGCGCTGTGGCGAGTCTCAGGCGGGTGGGGCGACCCGCGCACCGGCGGCGGCAAAGCCAGCGGATTTCGATTTCTACACCCTGGCCATGAGCTGGCACAGCGGCTTCTGTAATGGTCGCAGCCGCCCCGACTGCCGGGGAGCCAAAGGGGACCTGGTGCTGCACGGGTTGTGGCCCTCCCGCGCCAAGGGGGCGCATCCGGCGTTCTGCGACGGTTCCCGCAAGCAGGGCTTCTGTGGCTACGCGCCACTGGAGCTGAGCACCGACACCCGCGACGCGCTGGACACCGTGATGCCCGGCAGCCAGGTGTGCCTGGATCGTTACCAGTGGCATAAGCACGGCAGTTGCTCCGGGCTGGATCCGCAACGTTACTTTGAGCAGACGGTGGCATACAGCCAGTGGCTGCGGCACGCCCCTCCGGCCAACAAGATGCGTTTGAATTCAGGCGGTTCGGTGAGCCGGGCGGCGGTCCTTGATTGGTTTGCGGAATGGGGCTTTGGCGGGGCCGTCAGTCTGCATTGTAAAGACGGCTATCTCGAGGAGGTGCGCCTCTATCTGCAACCGAATCTGCCCGCCTCACCGGAGCAGGCTCGGCCCCGAAAATTCAGCGGTGAACAACGCTGTCCTGCACGCTTTGATCTGTTACCCTAGGCGCCACTTTATGGCGAGTTAAGGAGTGAATGGATGAAACCGCTGATGATGGGCGCCCTGGCCGTTCTGCTGCTGGCCGGCTGCAGCAAGGTTACCCGAGAGAACTACGACAAAATCGAAATGGGTATGAGCAAAACGGAAGTGGAAGCGATCCTGGGCGGCGCCGACCTGTGCGAGCAGGCGCTGGGCACCGAAAGCTGTGTCTGGGGTAACGACAAGAAGCAGATTAAAGTGGGCTTTGCCGGCGACAACGCGGTGCTGTTTACCAGCAAAGGGTTGAACTGAGCAGAGACTGCAGCAAAAAAGGCGGCCATCTGGCCGCCTTTTTTGTTGTTGCGGGCGGGCCGCCGCTCAGGAGAGGCCGTGTTTCTCCGCCCGGTAGAGAAACGCTTTATAGCCCAGCCCCAGCAGTCGCGCCGCTTCCGAGCGATTGCCCTCGGCCCGCTCCAGCGCCGCCTTGAGGTAGCGCTGCTCCAACACCTCCCACTGGATCCCTTCACTGGGCAGCAGCGGCGCGCTCTCCCGCGCCGTGGTGAGGGGATTCAGCTCCAGCTCATCGAGCAGCACCAGACGCTCCACGGCGTTGGCCAACTCCCGCACATTGCCCGGCCAGGGGTACGCCATCAGGGTTTTCAGCGCCGACTGGGACAACGGTGGCACTGTGATGTTGTGGCGTTTGGCGCTGCGCTCCATCAGGCAGCGGGCCAGCGCCGGGATGTCCTCCGGACGCTCCCTCAGTGGCGGCATCTGCAACGGGATCACGTTCAGGCGGTAATAGAGGTCCTCACGAAACCGGCCCTGGGTCACCGCCTGCGCCAGATCCTGATGAGTGGCGGCGATCACCCGCAGGTCCACCTGCCGCTCCTGGGTGCTGCCGAGTCGGGTGATGGTGCCTTCCTGCAGCACCCGCAGCAGGCGGGTCTGCAACTCCAGTGGCAGTTCGCCAATCTCATCGAGGAACAGGGTGCCGCCGCTGGCGGCCTCTATCTTGCCGATGATGGTCTGGTGGGCGCCGGTGTAGGCGCCTTTTTCGGCACCAAACAGTTCCGATTCCGCCAGGCTCTCCGGTATCGCGCCGCAGTTGACGGCGATAAAGGGGCCGCCCCGGGGCGACAGCTTGTGCAGGGCCCGGGCGGCCAGCTCCTTGCCGGTGCCGCTCTCGCCCTGGATCAGCACGGTGGCGCTGGCCTGACTGATGCGCTGGATGCGCTGATAGACCCGCTGCATCGGCGCGGAGTGGCCCACCAGATCCACCAGTCGCTCCTGCTCCGACAACTGGGCGGAGAGGGCGGCGTTGTCCTCCCGTAAGCGGCGGGCCCGGCTCACCTTGTCGATGGCCAGCATCAACTCCTGACGCTGAAAGGGCTTGGCCAGGTAGTCGTCGGCGCCCAGCTGAATGGCGCTGACCGCATGGGCGATGGAGCCGTACGCGGTGGCCACGATGATCCCCAGCGTCGGGTAGCGTTGGCGGGCCGATTCAATCAATGCTGCCGCATCGCCTTCGGCCAGCTTCCAGTCCGACAGCAACAGTTGCCAACGTCCGCTTTGCAGGGCGTTGTCCGCCTCGACGGCGGTGGCCACGCTTTCCACCGGATGCCCCGCTTCGGCGAGGATCTCGGTCAGCAGGGCGCGTTGCGCCGGGTCATCTTCCAGCAGCAGGATGGCGCATTGGCTCATGATTGGGGTCCTTGTTGCAGTGTCAGGGTGGCTCGGCAGCCCGGGCCGTCATCGCGGTTGCTCAGGGAGACGTCGCCGTCGTACCACAGGCGGGCCAGGCGGCGGGCGAGATAGAGGCCCATGCCGGAGCCGTCCGATTTGGTGGTTTGATGGGGCTCAAACAGGCGTTCTGCCACCGCATCCGCGAGGCCCGGGCCGCTGTCGCTCACCACCAGCGCCAGTTGATCGGTCCGGGGGTGGGCTTCAATCACCACCGGCGCGGCGTTATTCGGTTGTGCCGCCATCGCTTCCATGGCGTTCACCATCAGGGTGTGGATCATGGTGCGCAGCTCCGAGTGGGCGCCGGTCAGGGTGAGGTCGGCGGGGAGGCGGTTGTCAAAACGGACGGCGCTGCCGCCGGCCATCGACAGTTCCAGAATGATGT
>CAZWED010000164.1:0-3626 GCA_964632645.1 uncultured Ferrimonas sp.
GATGCGGGCAATGGCGTCTTCGATGATCGCTTCGGAGGTCCACTTGGCTTCACAGCCACAGACGTTCAGCACGAAGTGCTCCAGCATGCGCTTGCCCTGCTTGGAGTGGGTCACTTCCGGGTGGAACTGCACGCCGTAGAAGCGGCGGGACTCGTCGGCCATGGCGGCAAACGGGCAGGTTTCGGTTTCTGCGACTTTGACGAAGCCTTGCGGAATCGCCACCACTTTGTCGCCGTGGCTCATCCACACGTCGAGCAGCGCTTTGCCGTCTTCGGCAATGGCGTCTTCGATGTTTTCGAACAGCTTGGTGGCTTCCACCACTTTCACCTGGGCGTAGCCAAACTCGCGCAGGTCGGAACCGGCAACTTTGCCGCCCAGCTGCTCGGCCATGGTCTGCATGCCGTAGCACACGCCCAGCACCGGCACACCGGCTTCAAACACGTACTGGGGAGCACGGGGAGAGCCCGCCTCGGTGACGGATTCCGGACCGCCGGAGAGGACGATGCCGGTGGGGTTGAAGTTGCGGATCTGTTCTTCGGAAACGTCCCAGCCCCACAGTTCGCAGTACACACCGATTTCACGGATGCGACGGGCGATCAGCTGGGTGTATTGAGAGCCAAAGTCCAGGATGAGGATACGGTGGTCATGGATGTTGCTCATGAAGCGTTCTTTCTCTTTCTAATGTTGGTGAAAAGTGGGCCGGTAATACGGCCCACTTTCTGAATGCGATTATCCCAGACGGTAGTTAGGGGCTTCTTTGGTGATGGTCACATCGTGAACGTGACTCTCCTTGATGCCCGCACCGGAGATGCGAACAAACTCCGCCTTGGTGCGCAGTTCTTCAATGGTGGCGCAACCGGTCAGACCCATGCAGGAGCGCAGGCCACCCATCTGCTGATGGATGATCTCTTTGAGTTTGCCTTTGTAGGGGATGCGGCCTTCAATCCCTTCCGGCACCATCTTGTCTGCGGCGTTGTCGGACTGGAAGTAACGGTCGGAGGAACCCTTGGTCATGGCGCCCAGGGAGCCCATGCCGCGGTAGGATTTGAAGGCACGGCCCTGATACAGCTCGATTTCGCCAGGGGCTTCTTCGGTACCGGCGAACAGGCCACCGGCCATCACGCAGGAGGCACCGGCGGCGATCGCCTTGGCGATGTCACCGGAGAAGCGGATGCCACCATCGGCAATCACCGGAATGCCGCGCTCGTTACACACGGCGGCGGCTTCGGCAACGGCGGTGATCTGCGGTACGCCCACGCCGGTCACGATGCGGGTGGTGCAGATGGAGCCGGGGCCAATGCCCACTTTCACCGCATCCACACCGGCTTCAATCAGCGCCAGGGCGCCAGCCGCAGTGGCCACGTTGCCACCGACGATCTGGATGTCCGGGAACGCCTGACGGGTTTCGCGAATGCGCTGCAGTACGCCTTCGGAGTGGCCGTGGGAAGAGTCGATCAGGATGACGTCAACGCCCGCTTCCACCAGGGCAGCAACACGCTCTTCGTTACCGGCACCGGCGCCAACCGCGGCACCGCAACGCAGACGGCCCAGTTCGTCTTTACAGGCGTGGGGCTTGCGTTCGGCTTTCTGGAAATCTTTTACGGTGATCATGCCCTTCAGGGTGAACTGGTCGTCCACCACCAGCACCTTCTCAATGCGGTGCTTGTGCATCAGGGCCTGGGCGTCGGTCAGCGGCGCGCCAACCGGCACGGTCACCAGACGCTCTTTCGGGGTCATCACTTCGGCGACGGTCAGTTCCGGGTCAGTAACGAAGCGAACGTCACGACCGGTGATGATGCCGATCAGTTCGTTGTTTTCGGCCACCACCGGGTAACCGGCAAAACCGTTCAGCTCCGCCATCTCACGCAGGGTACGCATGTTCACGTCGGGGGTAACGGTGATCGGGTCCTGCACGATACCGGCTTCGTACTTCTTCACTTTGCGCACTTCGGCAGCTTGCTGCTCGATGCTCATGTTCTTGTGAATGAAGCCGATGCCGCCTTCCTGGGCCATGGCGATGGCCAGACGGGCTTCGGTAACGGTATCCATCGCTGCGGACAGCAGAGGCAGGTTCAGGCTGATGGTTTTGGTCAGCTGAGTACCGAGCTTGGCGGTATTGGGCAGAACGGTTGAGTGGGCGGGGACCAGGAGGACGTCGTCAAACGTCAGAGCTTCTTGTTTAATGCGGAGCATAAGCAACATTCCACCGAAAGTGTGATTTGGAGAGGTAAAATATTGCGGTCGCATTATAGCGACTTGCCCTTGCCCCGACAAACGAAAGTTGATACCAATTGTCGATCATCTTCACGAACCACAGCGAAACCGTCCTTTGTCCGCATCCAACGCCGTTTTTACCGTTTCCGCCCTCAACCGACAGATCAAAGCCCTGCTCGAACAGAATTGGGGCCGCATCTGGTTGTCCGGAGAGATCTCCAACCTCGCCATGCCCGCCTCCGGCCACTGGTACTTCACGCTGAAGGATGACCGCAGCCAGCTGCGCTGTGCCATGTTCAAAAGTCGCAGCGCCCGGGTGGGCTTCCGGCCGGAGCATGGCATGCAGGTTCTGGTGCGCGCCAACCTCACCATGTATGAGCCGAGGGGGGATCTGCAGCTGGTGGTGGAGTCGATGCAACCGGCGGGCGACGGCCTACTGCAGCAGCGTTTTGAAGCCCTGAAGATGCAGCTGGCTGGGGAGGGTTTGTTTGCCATGGAGGCCAAGCAGCCCCTGCCCCACCCCATCAAGCGCCTGGGGGTAATCACCAGCCCCAGCGGCGCGGCGATTCAGGATGTGCTGTCGGTGCTGAAACGGCGCGACCCGATGCTGGAGGTGATCCTCTACCCCACCGCCGTTCAGGGGGCAGAGGCCACGGCACAGATCTGCCAGGCCATCCACACCGCCAACGCCCGCAACGAGGTGGACGCCATCCTGCTGACCCGCGGCGGCGGCAGTCTGGAGGATCTCTGGTGCTTTAACGAAGAAGCGGTGGCCCGGGCGATCTATCAGTCGAGGCTGCCCATCGTCAGCGCCGTGGGCCACGAGGTCGACACCACCATCGCCGACTACGTGGCGGACTTGCGCGCCCCGACACCGTCGGCAGCGGCAGAGCTGCTGAGTCAGGACGCGGGGCTGCGACTGGACCGGCTGGGACGGGACCGCCAGCGTCTGGCTCAGGCGATGATTGGCCAGCTGCGCCATCAGCGTCAGCGCCTGGCCCTGCTGGCCACCCGACTGAGCGGCAATCACCCGAGCCGCAAGCTGGAGCAGCATGCCCAGCGTCTGGATGAACTCAGCCTGAGACTCGACCGCGCCATGAACGGCCAACTGGGCGCGCGGGCCCAGACCATTGAGCGACTGGAAGCGCGACTGAACCGGTTCCACCCCACCCCACGGTTGGCGGCCCTGGCCCAGCAGCTGGGCGGGTTGGACCACCGGCTGAACCGCGCCATGTCGCAACGGCTGCACCAGAGCCGGCTGACCCTGGCGGGCCAGGCCGCAGCGCTGGAAGCGGTCAGCCCGCTGGCGGTGCTGTCCCGCGGCTACGGCATTTTGCAGGATGAGCAAGGGCACACCATCAAGTCGAGCGAGCAGGTGGCGGTGGGCCAGCGCCTGACCGCCCGCCTGCACC
>CAZWED010000164.1:3726-7285 GCA_964632645.1 uncultured Ferrimonas sp.
TCGATGGGCATCGGCCCATGGCGTGCCGGTCAGTCCGGCCGGATGTTCTGGTTCAGGTGCAGCAGGTTGTCCGGATCGTACTGCCGTTTGGCCGCTTTCAGCCGCTCGTAGTTGCCCATGTAGGCGTCTTCGACCCGCCCCCCTTCATCGTCCGTCATAAAGTTCACGTAGGCGCCCGCCGAGGCGTAGCTTTCCGTTGCCCGGAACAGCGCCCGGGCCCAGTCGATGCAGCGCTCGTCGTCGCCCGGGTCCTGCCAGCGGGCGTGCACGTTCATCACGAAGCGGGCATCCCGGGCGCCCCAGGCGGTGGCGTCGGCGGCAATGCGGTTGGCGGCCCCGGCGATGACCGCAAAGAACACCTCGCACTCCGGCCCCGGTAACCGGTTGCCGTACTCCACGGCGACGTCCACCAGCGGGGCGGACAGCTCGGTGAAGTTGTGGGTCTTCCAGTAGTTGCGTGCCCCGGCGCCGAGCAGGGGGTCAAACGCCTGCTGCCAGTCCACGTAGGGCATCGGCCCGGTGTGCGCCCCCACCGGTTCACCAAAGCTCTGCAGGGTCTGCGCCAGGGCTTCCCCTTCGGCCAGCTCGCCACTGTGGCAAACCGCCATCACCACCACCTTGGTGCCGTGCACCGCCGGGTCGAGGAAGGGCAGCGGCGGCGCGTGCCGGATCACCACCCAGGCGTTAAAGGTTTCCGGGGTCGTCAGTATCCACTCACGGTAACGGTTCAACACCTGAGTGGCCTGCTCAAAGGGGAACACGATAAGCCCGGCAAACACTTCCGGGCCCACCGGGTACGCCATGAAATCGAAACAGCTGACCACGCCGAAGTTGCCACCGCCCCCTCGCAGCGCCCAGAACAGGTCGGTGTTTTCGCTGGCGCTGGCGGTTCGCAGTTTGCCGTCCACGCCAATCACCCGGGCCGAGGTCAGGGCGTCCACCGTCATGCCAAAGCGGCGGGTCAGCCAGCCACAGCCGCCCCCCAGGGTGAGCCCGGCGACGCCGGTGGTGGAGTTGATGCCCAGCGGCACCGCCAGGCCGTACTCCTGGGTTGCCGCGTCGACTTCGCCCAGGGTGGCCCCGGGCTCCGCATGCACCACGCGGTTTTCCCGGTCGACGGTGACACGGCTCATCAGTGACAGATCAATCAGGATGCCGTCATCACAACTGGCGTTTCCGGCAATGTTGTGACCGGCGCCCCGCAGGGCGATCTCCAGATCCTGTTGCCGGGCAAACGCCAGGGCAGCCTGAATGTCGTCTTCATTCTGGCAGCGGGCAATCAGCGCCGGCCGCTTGTCGGCCATGGCATTCCACAGCTGGCGAACGTCGTCGTATTCTGGATGGTCGGGAGTGATCAGCGGGCCGGTGAATTGGCCGCTGAGGGTGGACAGGTCGAGCCCCTTGGTTGAACGCATGGTACACCTCTATCCGCGCGAAGAAGAACCGGTTCCAAGGGAAAAAGCTTAGTCGAGTAACTCCCTGACGTTGCCCGAATAGCGGGAAATAGAGCGATTATTCTGCGGTCAGCAGCGATTCGGTGGAATAACTGCGGTTTCGGCCATCCTCCTTGGCCTGGTAGAGGGCTTTGTCGGCGCGCAGGTACATGTCGGTCAGCCGGTCCTCGGGGCCGCGCCAGGCGGTCGCCCCCACGGAGACCGCCACGGAAATGGTTTCCCCCTCGGAAGCCTCCTGCCAGCGGATCGCCCGACACAAACAGGCGGCCAGTTCATCCACGCACTGGTTGGGGCGCAGCGGCATCAACAGGGCGAACTCTTCACCGCCGATGCGGGCCACCATCGCCTCATCCTCCACCAGTCCCACCAGACGCTGGCCGAACTTGGTCAGCACCCGGTCGCCAAAGGGGTGGCCGTAGCGGTCGTTGATGCCTTTGAAGTGGTCAATGTCCATCAGGATCAGCGCCAGCCCGCCGCCCTGCTCCACCGCCCGGGCCAGATAGGGCTCGGAGTACTCGAAGAAGTGACGACGGTTGGAGAGGCCGGTCAGCGGGTCGGTCAGCGCCAGCGCCTTAAGCTTTTCCAGCTGCCTCACCTGACTCGACACGTTGCTGACGATGGTGCACACCGCGGGCTCGCCATCCCACATCAAGACAAAATCCACCAGGTGGGCGTGCAGGGAGCGGCCGTTCAGGGTGAAGTGCTCAACCACCTGGGTTTTGCCCAGGGAGCCGGTCGCCATCAGACGATCGTAGTTGCGTTGGGCCTGTGGCCAGTGGCCTTCACCGATGATGCGGCGCAGGCTGGGCAGTTCCAGCACCTGTTCCACCGATTCAAAGTCAAACAGCCGGGCAAAGGCCGGGTTGGCGAACAGGGGTTTAAAGCGACGGTGCACCATAAAGGCGCAGGGATTGCGATCGACCAGCTGCTGGTAGTGGTGCGGCGCTTCAGACAGGGGGCTTAACAGCGTCAGCCAGGCGTCCCGGCCGGGCAGGCGGGAGCTGGCGAGATTGAGCTGGAGGGCACCGCAGGCGGAGCGGTAGGTAACACGGCCTTCGGCCCGGATCCGGCGCAGTTGATCCAGCACCCCATGTTGCAACAGCAGTGGCTCGGCAAGCGCGTTTACCGCCAGGATGCCAACGCCGTCGTGTACCACGGCCGCTTCCGGCATCAACTTAAGCCACTCAAGGGTGGAAAACTGCAGATCCTTCATGGCGTTAGGGCCATCTTCCTCTCTAACCTGCGGATATTGTATGGAGTTTTACTGACAAAGGCGGAGCCATATTGCGATTTTTACCTTGCCACTCAGCGCCATTAACAGTCCAGCCACATCCGGCCGTGCCGAATGCGACCCGGATTCAATTTTGGAATCACATCAACAAAAAAGGAGCCCTTGTGGGCTCCTCTTGTCTCATCGCAGGGGGTTACTTGCGACGGTTTTTCAGATGGCCAAGCACACGCTTGCGCTGGCGTTGCTCGCTGGCGGTCATCTTTTTGCGCTTGCCGTCGAAGGGGTTTTCGCCCTCCTGGAACAGCACCTTGATGGGGGTACCGATGATGTTGAGCGAACGACGGTAGTAGTTCATCAGGTAGCGCTTGTAGGAATCCGGCAGATCCCGCACCTGGTTACAGTGCACCACGATGATCGGCGGGTTGTATCCCCCGGCGTGGGCGTACTTCAGTTTCACCCGGCGGCCACGCACCATCGGCGGCTGGTGGTCGTCCTGCGCCATGTGCATGATCTTGGTGAGCATGGAGGTGGAGGTACGACGGGTGGCGCTGTCGTAGGCTTCCTGAACGGACTCGAACAGGTGGCCAACGCCGGTGCCGTGCAGCGCCGAAATGAAGTGCAGCTTGGCGAAGTCGATGAAGCCGAGGCGACGGTCCAGCTCGCGCTTGATCTCGTCCTTCACGCCCATGTCCAGGCCGTCCCACTTGTTCACCGCCACCACCAGCGCACGGCCGGCGTTGAGGGCGAAGCCCAGCAGGGAGAGATCCTGGTCAGACAGGCCTTCACGGGCGTCCACCACCAGCAACACCACGTTGGCGTCTTCAATCGCCTGCAGGGTTTTGATGACGGAGAACTTCTCCACCGCCTCGTACAC
>CAZWED010000165.1:0-6050 GCA_964632645.1 uncultured Ferrimonas sp.
GCGGAGCCGTCAGATTTACAGTCTGATCCCTTTGGCCACTCGGGAACCCCTCCACAAGTGCGGGGCGTATAGTAACAGCAGGATTTTGGCTGTAAACCCCTAAATGCAAATCTTGCCTAAAGTTTTGAACCGTTGGGGCGATAAACAGACTGTAGTAGTGATTTTTGGGTATTTTCTATGCGGGCTGAAGGCATTTTAGTCAACGAATGGCAATTGGGCAGTGCGCTCAACCAGGCGGTCCATCAGGGCCACCGGGGTGAGTTCGGCCTGTTGCTGTCGATGATGGTGCAGGATGTTCGCTTCCACGGCAGCTTCCAGCTGGAGAAGACCGCCGAGGGGGAGCCGCTGCCCCTGCGTCATCGCTTTGAGTTGCCCGAGGAAGCGCCCACCGTTGGTCACTACGACGACACCGCGCGCAGTGACGCCTGTGCCAGGGCGTTCCACCAGGGGGGGCTGCCTCAATCCCGACTGCAGTACAACCTGATGCCGGAACCTTTGGACATCCGGGGCGACCACCCCCACGGCCTGGCCGAAGCCCTGGCGAATGCGGAACCCGCCACCCGCCAACCGCAAGCGTTGGCCTCCCGGATGCGGGTGTTCCCCGCCCAGATGGCGTTGGCGGACCTGATCGCCGAGCAGCGCCTGCAAAGTGCCGCATTGCGGGCCTGTGCCTGAGCGATTTCTCACCGCTTTGCCGGTTCTGGCTCATGGAAAAGCCCCACTCTGTGATCGAGCCAACAGGCTGAACGGACCTCACTGCCTATACTTGGACGATCTCCCTGTCTAAAGAGGTTTCCCCATGGAGTCTAAGACTCAAGACCTGATCACCGATTGCTGTGGTGCCTATATGGATGTTGGTGCCGTGATCTCAGAAGAGGATACCGTTCTGACCCTGCCGATTGAGGCGTCCAGCGAAGCGGATGCCCGTGCCGAGTTTGAGGCGTTGGTGGCGGC
Organism: uncultured Ferrimonas sp.; assembly: GCA_964632645.1. Lineage (GTDB taxonomy): Bacteria > Pseudomonadota > Gammaproteobacteria > Enterobacterales > Shewanellaceae > Ferrimonas. The sequence continues at coordinate 955 of CAZWED010000165.1, forward strand.
GGCCAAAGGCCGTTTTGCCGATGTGAAAAGCGACGCCCTCTGGCAAGAGGACAAGCACACCCTGCAAGGCAAACTGGTGTTTTCCTGCGCCGCTGAGCGCCTGATTTTTGAGATGCAACTCAGCTGACGCAATGAATCGCGAAATTGAGTTGAACTGCCAAGGGACGCAGGATACTGTGTCCCTTACTTTTTTCTTACGAGTTGATAACGCCTGATATTGCGATGAAGCAGGGACGTGCCGACGCAATCGAGCGATTGATTCAGCTGCCGGAAAAGCAAGCCGGAAATTTTCCCGAGACGGCCCAGGTTGCCGCCCGGTTGGCTTGTGAACAGCTGGGCGCGGAAACCGCATCCATCTGGCGTTTTTCCGAGGATCAATCTGCACTTCAACCGGTCTTTCGCTACCAACTGGCGGGGGAGCCGATTGTTGATGCGCCCATCCACACCCAAGCGGTGCCGGACTACTTTTCCCATCTCTATCAACATCGTTTCCTGAGAGCCGATGTCGCCCGATTGCATCCGGCCACCAAGGCGTTTGCCGCCAGCTATCTGGTGCCCAACGGCATTCACGCCATTCTCGATGCGGGCATTCGCATTAATGGCCATCTGGAAGGGGTGATCTGCGTTGAATCCCTGCGGCCTCGGCAATGGAGCGCCGAGGACGCGCACTGGGTTGGCCAGCTGGCGGACCAGTTGGCCCTGGCCCTGGCGACGCAGCGTCAGTCCAACCAGGCCGGGCAGTTGGATCTGTTCCGTCACGCCATGGACCAGTCAAGCCAGCGACTGGCGATCATCGATGCCGAATCCCTCGAGATCCGCTACGTCAATCAGGCCTACCTGCGCCTGTCCGGCGGTCGGTCGGAAGACTTTATCGACAAACCGGTCACCCAACTGATGATGTTCCGGCAAAACCCGCAACACTCGCAACTGGCGTTGAAAGACGTCCTGGAAACCGGCTTTTGTCGCGGTGAGAGTCAGGTGGTCAATCCGCAGGGTCAGGTTCGCTGGATCGATTTTCAGGTGAACCGCTTTGTGACCGAGGATAACCAGGCCTACCTGGTGCTCTACTCCGATGACATCACCGCAGAGCGTGCGCACAAGGCGGAGCTGGAGAACCTGGCCTGGCGCTGTGCCCTGACCGGCCTCTACAACCGTGCCTTCTTTCTGAAGCGTCTGGCGGAACAGCCACCGATGGTGTTGTTGCTGCTGGACCTGGATGGTTTTAAGGCGTTTAACGACCTGCACGGCCATGCGGTCGGCGATCGCTTTCTCAAGGAGATCGCCCGACGATTGCGCCACAGTGCGGAGCGTCTCGGGGCGTCGTTGACCGCGCGGATTGGCGCGGACGAGTTTGTCGTTCGTTTCGATCTGCCCCCGCCTATGGATTTGACCTCGCTGGCCAACAGCCTCAGAGAGCGGGTGGCCCTGCCGGTGCAGATCGGCGCCCGGGCTTATCCGGTCAGTCTGAGTCTGGCGGGGGTGTGCCAGGACCTGCTGGATGAGCAGGTGGAACCGATGGCGGCACTGGATCTGGCGATGGAAAAAGCCAAGCAGACCGGCAAAGTGCAGCTGTTTGACCATGCCCTGCGGGAGCGTTTTTGCGAGCAGGTGCAGATCCAGCAGGACCTGCGTCAGGCGCTGGCGCGTAAAGAGTTTGAGCTGCACTACCAGCCGTTGGTGGAGCTGGAAAGCGGCCAGATCCGCGGTGCCGAGGCGCTGCTGCGCTGGCGCCACCCCCAGCAGGGGCAATTGGGGCCGGCCCGCTTTATTGAGATCGCCGAGGACAGTGGCGCCATCGAGCCGATAGGTCGCTGGGTGCTGGAAACCGCCCTCTATCAGCTGCATCTCTGGCAGCGGCGCTGGCCGGGTCTGCAGATGCACGTGAACGTTTCCGCCAAGCAGCTGCTTGGGGGGGATTTGTACGAAATCTGCTGGAACCAGTTGAATCGTTACCGGCTGACCCCGGGCACTCTGGTGCTGGAGATCACCGAAACCAGCCTGTTGGAAGAGATCCAGGTGGTGTCCCGGTTGTGCACTCAACTCGGTGAATTGGGCATTGTGCTGGCCATAGATGACTTTGGGACCGGCTACAGCTCCATGCGCTACCTGCAACGATTGCCCGTGCGAAAGCTGAAGATTGACCGTTCATTCGTGATGGATCTGGAGCACTCCCGGGAAAACCGCGAGATTGTGCCGGCCATCATCGCGATGGGGCAGGCGCTGGATCTGGTGGTGACGGCAGAGGGGGTGGAAACCCAGGCGCAGCACGAGTTCCTCAAAGGCTGTGGCTGCGACATGGTTCAGGGCTTTCTTTATGGCCGTCCGGTGGACCCCTTCCAGTTCGAAGCGCAATACCTGCGCCTCACCGAAACCGCCTAGGCGCCGCAGCAGCGCTTGAACTTCTTGCCGCTGCCGCAGGGGCAGGGGGCATTACGGTTGGCCTGAGGGCTGGGGTCGAAACGGCCATCGCAGTAGTACCACTGTCCCCCTTCCCGAACGAAACGGGAGCGTTCGTGCAGGGCGCGCAGGGCGGTACCATCGCGGTACCAGGCCCGAAACTCCACTTCTCCGGCATCCCCCTGATGGGCGGGGGCATCCACAATCTCAAGACGCTGCCACTGGGTTTGCCGGCAGGCCTCGAGCAATTCCGCTTCCGACAAGTCGCCGCGAAAATCGGCGTGGTGGGTGGCCAGCAGGTAGGGCGCTTTCGCCAGCACGTAGGCGCTGTAACGGGAGCGCATCAGTTGTTCCGGGGTGTCAGCCAGGGTCTGGCCGTCATGAAGGGGTTGGCAACACGCGGCGTAGTCCAGCGCGCTGCCACAGGGGCATTGGGTCATGCGGGTCGGTTACTTCTGTGGCACATCGACGGGCATTATCGCCTTGGGGCTGGAAAAGTACAGCCCCGGCTCTGCACTGGCGGCATAGAAGAGTTCCGGTTTTGAGCGATTGGCCGAATCCATAAAGATGTACCAGTTGCCGTCAGGGGCCCGCTTAAAGCTCATGACGAACTTACCGGCGAACTCGCTGGTGGGTTGCTCGCTGGCCTGGTTCGGGGTGTAACGGATCAGGTAGTAACCGGCGTCGGTGACCACCGCGCCTTCATGCTGACGCTCAATCACCCGGAAATCGATCTTGATGGTGGCGTCGCGCTTACGCACCTTCTCGAACCACTTGTCGATCGCCTTGGTGATCGCTTCCCGCCCCCGGATGAACTCACTCTCGTCGGAGACCCCCATCAGGCAGGCGTCAGCACTGTACAACGACTCGAGCGGTTCCGGATCGAGCGCGTAGTAGGACGCCACGAAGGTATCGTAGAGCTGGTTGATCTCCTGGTTCAGCGAATCGGTGCTGGCCTTTACCGGGGCACAGAGCGCGCTGACGAGCAGGGCGAAAACGGGGATCAGTGACTTCAATGTGGACTCGGTACTTAACAAACACGACACAATTGTGCGTTCTCACTGCGATTTGTAAAGCGGGAAAGGATTACAAATTGTGAGGAGCGTGGTAGGGCAGAGGTTTGCCGCGATATAATGCCGTTCAAACGCATTCTACTGTACGAGGGCCTGATGGAACGTGATGACGCCGACCTCTTTGCTGAAGCCATGTCCGATGTGGTGCCCCTGAAGGCGGACCAGAGCCGTCTGATCGCCGGGGGACCAACGGACCCGACCGAAGCGCAACGTGCCCGCCGCGCCGCCGCGGAGGCGGAAGTGGTGAACCAACGGGATGGGCTGACCCTGGAAGCGGTGGACCCGGTAGACCCTGATGACCTTATCGGTTGGACCCGGGGCGGGATGCAGCACGGGGTGTATAAGAACCTGCGGTTGGGCAAGTATCCGATTGAAGCCCGGCTGGATCTGCACGGCCACACAGTGGCCGAAGCGCGACTGGCGGTACTGCAGTTTGTCCGGGACTGCCTGGAGAACGACATCCGCAGCGGGTTGATCCTGCATGGCAAGGGGCTCAACTCCAAACCCTTTCGCGGTGTGCTGAAAAGCTACGTTGCCGCCTGGCTGCCCAACTGTCCTGAAGTGCTGGCGTATCACACGGCACTGAAACAGCACGGTGGCACCGGTGCGGTTTACGTTCTGTTGCGAAAGAGTCCCCGGGAGAAAGCGGAAAATCGTGAACGTCACCAAAAACGGTGACGGTTTTCCGGACACAAAAAAACGCGCTCCTCGGAGCGCGTTTTTTATGCTTGGCCGTTACGGCGTGTAGTAGATCGGGGAGCCCGGTCCGACCGGCAGGCCCAGAACGAACACGTACACCACGAAGGTCAGACTCCAGCCGATGAACAGCACGATGGAGTAGGGCAGCATGGTGGCCACCAGGGTGCCGATGCCGAGGTCCTTCTTGTAGCGTGCGGCCACCGCCAGGATCAAACCGAAGTAGCTCATCATCGGGGTGATGATGTTGGTGACGGAGTCACCGATACGGTAAGCGGCCTGGATGGTTTCAGGCGCGTAGCCCACCAGCATCAGCATCGGTACAAAGATGGGCGCGGTTACGGCCCACTGTGCGGAGGCGGAGCCCACCATCAGGTTGATAAAGGCGCACACGGCGATAAAGCAGACGAACAGCAGGGGGCCGGTCAGGCCGATGCTGTTGAGCAGATCGGCACCGGCGACGGCGCTGATGGCGCCCAGGTTGGTCCACTTGAAGAAGGCCACGAACTGGGAGGCAAAGAACACCAGAACGATGTACATCCCCATGGTGCTCATGGAGTGCGCCATGGCGTCGATGGCGTCACGGTCGCTCTTGATGGTACCGACGATGCGGCCATACACCATGCCCGGGATGGCGAAGAAGATGAAGATGAACGCCACGATGCCCTTGAGGAAAGGGGAGCCGGCGACCAGGCCGGTCTGCGGATGACGCAGTGCGCCCCACTCCGGAACGATGGTCAGAGAGAGCAGGAAGGCGAGTACCAGCAGGGTCAGACCCGCGGCCTTCAGGCCCTTCTTCTCTTTGGCGCTCAACCCTTCCATCTTGTCGTGGCTGATGTCTTCGGCCGCTTCGCGAATGTCGTATTTGCCCAGCTTGGGTTCAACCACCTTCTCGGTCACCCACATGGCCAGTGCCGCCACCACAAAGGT
>CAZWED010000165.1:6060-7249 GCA_964632645.1 uncultured Ferrimonas sp.
GCCCACGGTGTAGGTGGGATCGATGATGTGGGCCGCGGATTCGGTGATGCCGGAGAGCAGCGGGTCAACGGTGCCCAGCAGCAGGTTGGCACTGTAGCCACCGGATACCCCGGCAAAGGCGGCCGCGAGACCGGCCAGCGGGTGACGGCCCAGGGAGTGGAACATCATCGCCGCCAGCGGGATAAGCACCACGTAACCCAGTTCGGAAGCGGTGTTGGAGATGATGCCGGCAAACACCACGATAAAGGTAACCAGGCGGGGCTTGGCGCCCATAACCAGGCCACGCAGTGCGGCAGAGATCAGACCGGCGCGTTCGGCGATGCCGACGCCCAGCAGGGCCACCAGCACGGTACCCAGCGGGGCAAAACCTGTGAAGTTGGTCACAAGATTGGAGACGATGCGTTGCAGGCCCTCGGCGCTCATCAGGCTGACCACGGTGATCATGCCGTCAGCGGCACGACCGGGTGCTCCGACGGGGCGCGGGTCAGCAACAGACAGCCCGAAGTAGCCTGCCAGGCCACTGATCAGGATAATGCCCACGCAGAATAGGGCAAACAGGGTGATGGGGTGCGGGAGTAGGTTGCCCAGCCGCTCGACAACGTCGAGGAATCGGCGAAAGGCACCAGACTGCTCCATGGCCGGGGCAGCTTCTGAACGCTCAATCGAGTTCGAGCTCATAATATCCTTCCTGGTCTTGTTCTTTTGTTTTTGGGCGCAAGCGCCCTTGTCGTTGTGGCTAGGGATAGTAGAGGAGGTTTTGTGTAAGAAACAACCCCAATTCGGGGTTTGTAACCGTCAAATGCCGCATTCGCAAACAATCCGGCCACAAAAACAGCGCGTTTGACTGACATTCTCGCGGGAAAGTGTGATCTTGGCGGGAATGTGTCGCTGGGGCGACATAAAAAAAGGACCGACAGATCGGTCCTTTTTTAACCAAATTGCACAATGGTTACGCGTCGTCGTCCTCGACGAGGGTGCCAAACAGGTCATGATCATCGGCGAATTCGATGCTCACCCACACCATGTCTCCGGGGTTGAGGTCGTACTCGCCACCGATGATCACACGGCCATCAATCTCCGGCGCGTCGGCGTAGCTGCGACCAATGGCACCGTCTTCGCCAATCTCGTCAACCAGCACCAGCATCTCCTGACCAACGCGGTCGGCCAGCTTTTCCCGACTGATTCGGGC
>CAZWED010000166.1:0-7210 GCA_964632645.1 uncultured Ferrimonas sp.
AGCTGCTGCAGATCGCCCGCGAGCATGACCTCATCGTGTTCTCCGACGAGATCTACGACAAAATTCTGTACGACGGGGCCACCCACATCCCCACCGCGTCCCTGGCCGATGATCTGCTGATCATCACCTTCAACGGCCTCTCCAAGGCTTACCGCGCCGCCGGCTTCCGCGCCGGCTGGATGATGCTGTCCGGCGACCGTTCCCACGCCCGCGGGTACATTGAGGGCCTGGAGATGCTGGCCTCGATGCGCCTGTGCGCCAACGTTCCGGTTCAGCACGCGATCCAGACCGCACTGGGGGGCTATCAGTCGGTCAATGAGCTGCTGCTGCCCACTGGGCGCCTGTGCCAACAGCGGGATCTGGTGGTGGAGCGACTCAACGCCATCGACGGGGTGAGCGTATACAAACCTCGTGGTGCCATGTACGCTTTTCCGAAACTGGACACCAAGAAGTTCAACCTGATCGACGATGAGAAGCTGGTCCTGGACCTGCTGCTTCAGGAGAAAATCCTGCTGGTTCAGGGCACCGCCTTTAACTGGCCGGAGCCGGATCACGTTCGCGTGGTGTTCCTGCCCCACCTCGAGGATCTGGACCGGGCCATGGACAAGCTCGAGCAGTTCCTGGGGCGCTATCGTCAGTAATTCAAGGCAAAGGAGACCGCCCATGACGCCGACCCGCAGCACCTTTCTCGCCTGGCTTTTTCGGATGCCCCTGATACGGCGATGGTCGCTGATGTACTGCGTCAAACCGGAGAACGTCGCCGAGCACAGCCATCAGGTGGCCATCGTGGCCCACCTGTTGGCGGTGATCAAAAACCGCCTTTATGGCGGTGATCTGGTGCCGGAACGGGCGGCCACCATCGCTCTGTACCACGAATGTTCCGAAACCCGCCTGGGCGACATCGTCAGTCCGGTGAAGTACTCCAACAGCCAGATAACCAGCGAGTTCAAGAAGCTGGAAGCCGCGGCCGAACAGCACTGCCTGGACAGCCTGCCGGAAGTGCTGCGGGAGGACTTTGCCGACCTGTTGATCCAGAACCGGGTCGACCCGGAGTACGCGGCGGTGGTGAAGGCCGCCGACGTCATCTGCGCCTATCTCAAGGCCAAGGACGAACTGGCTCACCACAATCATGAGTTCTCCCATGTGGTGGAGAAGCTGGAACCGCGTCTTGCCGAACTGCGCGAACGGCCGGAAGTGGCCTACTTTCTCGACGTGTTCCTGGCCTCCTGCGGCGCCACCCTGGACAGTCTCGCCACCCCCTCTTGACGCTGCCGCCTGAGCCGCAGACACTGGAGGCTAAGCCTTTGAGTGGACACGGCAGATGAGCGAAGTCTTATCGCCGCTCTGGATGGAGCGGCGCTATCAGGAAAACAAGCAGCGCAAAGACGACCAACGCAATCCGTTTCAGCGGGACAAGGCGAGAGTGTTGCACTCCGCCGCGTTTCGTCGCCTGCAAGCCAAAACCCAGGTGCTGGGCGTTGGCATGAATGACTTCTATCGCACCCGCCTGACCCACTCGCTGGAAGCGGCCCAGATTGGCACTGCCCTTAACGCCCAGCTGCGCAACAAGTTTCCCGAGATCGCCCCGCTGCTGGACGACCACCTGATCGAAACCCTCTGCCTGGCCCATGACATTGGCCATCCTCCCTTTGGCCACGGCGGCGAGGTGGCCCTGAACTACATGATGCGGGAGCACGGAGGCTTTGAAGGCAACGGACAGACCTTCCGCATTCTGTCGCGCCTGGAGCCCTACACCCAGCACTACGGGATGAACCTGACCCGACGTACTCTGCTTGGGATCCTGAAATACCCGGTCAGCCATCGTCAGGTCGCCCGCCCCGGGCAACAGGGGGCGGCTGCCAGCTTCCGTCAGCTGAAAGCCAGTGACTGGCAACCGGCCAAGGCGATATTTGACGACGACGAACCTATCATGGCGTGGGTGCTGGCCCCGCTGTCCGACATTGAGCGCGACGCTTTTCAGGCCCTGAAGCCCCACCCCGATGCCAGCGGTCACCGGCGCAGTCGCTGCAAGTCTCTGGACTGCTCCATCATGGAGCTGGCGGACGACATTGCCTACTCAGTGCACGACCTGGAGGACGCCATTGTGCTCGGCATCGTCCAGGCCGCCCGCTGGCAGGCGCAGGTAGTGGAGCCGCTGATCGCGCAAGGCAGCCCGTTTACCCTCAGTCAGCTCGGCCAGCTGACAGACGACCTGTTCTGCCATGAACACCACCGTCGCAAGGACGCCATCGGCACCCTGGTCAACGCGCTGATCACCTCCGTCACTCTGGTCGACCAACCCCAGGGGGCGGAACACCCGCTGCTTGGGCAGATTGCCCGGCTTCGGGCCGAACACCATACCCTGCTGAAAGTGCTCAAGGGGTTTGTGCTCACCGACGTCATCCGCAAGCCGGAAGTGCAGTTGCTCGAGTTCAAAGGGCAACAGATGGTGATGGAGCTGTTTGAAGCCTTCGCCTCCGACCCACAACGCCTGCTGCCCAGCGCCACCGCCCAGCGATGGCAGGAAAGCCTTGCCGAAGGGCACAGCGGCAACCGGGTGATCGCTGACTACCTGTCCGGCATGACCGACGAGTTTGCTGCCCGCCTGCACGAAAACCTGTTCACTCCACGATCGGGAAATCTGTTCGAACTGCAATCCCGATTGTGATCCGGGACGTAATTGTGCCCGTTAGGTCTTTTCGAATTTCACAACCGGAGAGACCTGATGAAACGGATAGCTCACGTTCTGCTACTGGGTTTCAGTGTGGCCTTCCTCGCCGCCTGCGACGACGATGACGATGATGTGGTAGTTACCCCTGTCGACGACACCGACATTCGAGTGCTGCACGCCTCCCCGGATGCGCCCATGGTGAACATCACCCTGGACGGGGAGATTGCGTTAGATAACGTGGACTATCTCGACGGCTCTGGCTTTATTGAGCTGGCAGAGGGGGCGTACAGCATCGGGGTGGATGCCCTGCTGCCCGGCGGGCAGTCGGCCACGGTCATTGGGCCCGCGGCGTTCGACCTGATGGGCGACGTGGAGTATTCCATTATCGCCGTGGGCAAGGTCGCCGACGACACGCTTGAGCCGCTGGTTCTGACCCGACCGGACGAGGATTTCGGTGCCGGCAACATCCGCCTGCAGGTGGTCCACGCCAGCCCGGACGCGCCGGAAGTGGATGTGTACCTGACCGCCCCTGACGCGGACATCAGCATGATGACCCCCTCCCTGGCCGCCGTGCCGTTTAAGGGCGCCAGCGACCTGATTGAGGTCGCCGCCGGTGACTATCAGGCCCGGGTCACCCTGGCCGGCAGTAAGGATGTCGTGTTTGATACCGGTGCCCTGACGCTTCCGGCGGACACCGACCTGATGCTGGTGGCGGTCACCAACACCCTGAGCGGCCCTTCCCCCATCAACGTCATCGCCTGGAGCGACGACGGCGTTGCTCTGATCAGCGACGTCAACGCCGGCGCCGAGGTGCGCGTGGTTCACGCCTCTCCGGATGCCCCGGAGGTGAATGTGCTGGTGGATGACGCAGTGGCACTGAGCAACGTCCCCTACTCCGGCTTCTCTGACTACCTGCCGTTGAGTGCCGGTACCCACAACCTGAAGGTGGAGCCGTCTGCCGCCCCCGGGACGTTCGTGATTGACGCGGACGCGGACTTTGCCCTGAACAGCGCTTACACCGTGCTGGCCACCGGCCTGGTCAGTGAGCTGACTCCCTGGATTGTCGAAGGCAAGGGCCGCCGAGTGGCCACAGCCGCCCAGCTTCGTTTGCTGCACGCCTCCCCCGCAGCCGGCAACGTCGACATCTACGTGGGCACCGACACCGACATATCGGACGAAACGCCCGCTTTCAGTGATGTGCCGATCCGCGCCGAAACCGGGCTGGTGGCGCTGTCTCCGGGCGACTATGTCGTCACCGTGACCCCCACCGGCAGCAAGGATGCGGCAATCGGCCCGCTCCCCCTGACGCTGGAGGGCAATAAGATCTACACCGCCGTCGCCCAGGACACGGTTGGCGGGGGCGGACCGCTCGGCGTTATCCTGCTGGACGATTTCAATCCGTAACGGATGGTCAAAGACACCGCGGCGCCCAATCGGGCGCCGCTTCGCTTTCAGGGGAAATGGATCTCGCTCCATGCGCATGTGGATGGAACGTTGCGTTTGCCGCCACTCGGGTTAGAGTAAAAAACAGGCGGGTTGAACGCATGGAGGGCGTCATGGCAGCACGCTTATTGATCGTTCTGGCGATACTGATCTTCGGGAATCTGTACTGGTGGGTTCGCTATCGCCAGACGGAAACCAACCGCAACATCGATGGGCGGGAACGGGAAGCGCAACTGGATGCGTTGCAGGACCGATGGGTGCAATTCACCTGCGTTTCCATCATGTTGATCATGGTATTGGCGCCGCTGGGCAAGGCGGTTTCCCAATCCTGACAAAAACGGCGCCCTCAGGCGCCGTTTTTGATTTAGCCCGCCAGTGCGGGGAACAAGCCTTTCACCCCGGCGGCCACCACTTCGATGCCGATGGAGAGCATCAGCAGACCCATAATACGGGTGATGACGTTAATGCCGGTTTGTCCGAGCACCCGGTAGATGACCGGCGCCAGACGGAAGATGGCCCAGCTGCAGGCGCCAAAGACGATGATGGCGATGATCATCCCAATGGTGTCCATGACAGAACTGTTCTCGGCGGCGAACACGATCACCGAACTGATCGCGCCGGGACCGGCCATCAACGGCAGCGCCAGCGGCACCACGGCCACCGATTCCCGCGCCGCCGATTCCCGATCCTCGGCCTTGTTGTGTTTTACCTCACCCAACTTGCCCTGCAGCATCGACATGGCGATAAAGACAATCAGGGTACCGCCCGCGATGCGGAACGCCGGCAGTGAGATGCTGAACATATCGAGGATCAACTGGCCGGCAAGCAAGGTGACCACCAGAATCACCACCACCGCAAAGTTGGCGATGGTGCCGGTACGCTGGCGCTCCTGATCCGTTTGGTGGCTGGTCAACGTCACAAACACCGGCAACAGACCCACCGGGTTAATGATGGCCACCAGGCCCAGGAAAAATTGGAAAAACAGTGTCAAATCCACTGTGGACGATCCCCGTTAAAAAAGTGGGTGTTAGGACGCGCGTACTTTAGCCAAACTGACTCTGGACGCAAAATGAATTATTTGCCATCGGGCAGGGCCTTAAAGATTAGATTTTCTAATCATGACCTGAGTCACATTCGGTCACGGATTGCGCGGTGTTTGACGGCGCTGTCACAGCCTGTCGGCCATGGCGCCCCGCCCTCCGCTCTGGCAGACTGAACCCCACCAACACCGATCGAACATCAGTCGATATTTCAAGGAGTCACCGATGTCATGGATGATCTACGGGGCCACCGGTTACACCGGCACCCTGATTGCCGAAGCCTGCGCTCAACGGGGGTTGACACCCACCCTCGCCGGGCGCGACGCCAACGCGCTCAACGCACTGGCACAACGACTCAACCTGCCTTATGTCGCGCTGCCCCTGGACGATGCCCTCGCCGATGCGCTCAGTGAGGTCGATCTGGTTCTGCACTGCGCTGGCCCCTTCTCCGCAACGGCGGAGCCGATGATGCAGGCCTGCCTGGCCAGCGGCACCCATTATCTCGACATCACCGGAGAAGTGGCCGTGTTTGAGCGGGCCGCCGCCCTGCATGAGCAGGCACAACAGGCTGGCATGGTATTGATGCCCGGCGTGGGATTCGACGTTATCCCCACCGACTGCCTGGCCGCCCGCCTGAAGGCGGAGATGCCTGACGCCCAAACGCTGTACCTCGGCTTCGATTCCCGCTCCGGCTTCTCTCCCGGCACCGCCAAAACGTCGGTGGAAGCCCTGCCCAACGGCGGGCTGATCCGCCGCAATGGCCAGCTCACTGCGGTGCCGCTGGCGTACCGCGAGGCCGACATCGATTTCGGCAATGGCATCAAACACGCTGTCACCATCCCCTGGGGCGACGTGTCGACGGCGTGGTACAGCACCGGCATCCCCAATATCGAGGTGTACCTGCCGATGTCCCCCCGCAAAGCCCGGCAATTGTCCCGCCTCAATAGCGTTCGCTGGCTGCTCGGCTGGCGCTGGGTTCAGGACGCCATAAAGAAACGCATTGAACGGCAAGTGGCTGGCCCGGATGCGCGGCAACGCCAGGACGCGCCCACCTGGGTGTGGGGCCGGGTGGAGAACGGCTCCGGACAGGCTCTGGAGGCGCGCGTCAAGGTGGCAAACGGTTACGACGTCACGGTAGAGGGGGCACTGGCCATGGTTGAACGGGTACGCAATACGCACCCCACGGGTTTTCAGACGCCCTCGCAACTGGCCGGTTGGCAACTGGTGGAACAACTGCCAGGCAGCAGCACCATCACCCTGTCACCGCAGTAACAAGCCTCAGGCCAGCTTCAGGCACCAGCGCCGGTAAAACTGCACCGGCGCCATCCGGGCCAGGGCCATGCTGTCCCGGATCGCCAGCACCGTCGGCACCAGGGTCCAGCAAAACAGCAGATACAGGCTGCCCCGAATCGGCTCACCCAGGTAAAACTTGTGCGCGCCAAAACTGCCAAACCAGAGGCTGAGACGTTTCGCCAGCCGTTGGCTGCGCCAGTTCGGGTCCATGCCGGCAAGGGCCTCAAGCCCCTGTCCAGCGTAGCAGTGTTCACAGGTGACGCTCGACATCGGGATGGGAGAGCGGCATTGCGGGCAGGTTTGGTTATTCATTGGTATAGAGCCCTGATTGAGAGTGCCCCATTTTAGGTACAGCTGTACGCTGAAATCCATCACCCACTTCACACTAACTCACTCACTGGCGACTGCGCCGAACCGACCGCCATATCGCGCGACAAAAAAAGCGCCCCGAGGGGCGCTTTGACTTGCGGGTGGGTTGGGTTAACCAAAGTCCCCGGTAATGTAACCGTGGGTACGCTTATCCTTCGGGCTGGTAAAGATCTGCTCGGTATCCCCCTGCTCCACCAGTTCTCCCATCAGGAAGAACGCGGTTTTGTCGGCGATCCGTCGTGCCTGGGCCATGGAGTGGGTCACGATCACCACAGTGAACTCCTTGCGCAGATCTTCCATCAGCTCCTCAATGCGGGCGGTGGCGATCGGGTCGAGCGCGGAGGTGGGCTCATCCATCAGGATCACGTCCGGTTTCATGGCGATGGTTCTGGCG
>CAZWED010000167.1:0-7189 GCA_964632645.1 uncultured Ferrimonas sp.
TAATGGCTCTGGAAGAAGAGTTCGACACTGAGATCCCGGACGAGGAAGCTGAGAAGATCACTACCGTTCAGGCTGCGATCGACTACGTTCAGGCTAACCAGTAAGCCTCAGCATTCAGAAAAAACAGGCGGCTTATGCCGCCTGTTTTTTGTTTCACCCGGAGGATCCCGTGTCCAAACGTCGCATTGTAGTTACCGGCCTCGGCGCCGTGACCCCGGTAGGCAACGATGTTGCCACCACCTGGAACAATCTGCTGGCGGGCCAGAGTGGCGTCGCCCCCATTACGCACTTTGATGCCAGTGAGCTGTCAGTGCGTTTCTCTGCTTCGGTCAAGGACTTCGACGTCGAGCAATACCTGTCCAAGAAGGACGCGCGCAAGATGGACCGCTTCATCCAGTACGGTCTGGCCGCCTCTATCCAGGCGATCAAAGACGCCAATCTGGAAGTGAATGAAGGCAATGCCCACCGCATCGGTGCGGCCATCGGCGCAGGTATGGGTGGTTTGGAGCTGATTGAAGCGAACCACACCCAGTTGATGAAGTCCGGCCCACGCCGGATCTCCCCCTTCTTCGTACCGTCTACCATCATCAACATGATCGCCGGCCACCTGAGCATCATGTACGGTTTTACCGGTCCGAACATCGCCATCACCACCGCCTGCACCACTGGTGTGCACAACATTGGCCATGCGGCACGCATGATCGCCTATGGCGATGCGGACGTGATGATCGCCGGTGGCGCCGAGATGGCCACCACCCCGCTGGGTGTGGGCGGCTTTGCTGCGGCCAAGGCGCTGTCCACCCGCAATGACGATCCCACCAAGGCGTCCCGTCCCTGGGATAAAGACCGTGATGGTTTCGTGATTGGCGACGGTGCTGGTGTGATCGTGCTGGAAGAGTACGAGCACGCCAAGGCGCGCGGTGCCAAGATCTACGCCGAACTGGTGGGCTTTGGCATGAGCGGTGACGCACACCACATGACCTCTCCGCCGGAAGATGGCCGCGGCGGTGCCGCCGCCATGCGCAACGCGCTGAGCGATGCGGGCGTGGCGCCGGAGCAGATCGGCTACATCAACGCTCACGGTACCTCCACTCCGGCCGGTGACATCGCCGAAGTGAACGGTGTGAAGTCGGTCTTTGGTGAACACGCCTACAAGCTGATCATGGGCTCCACCAAATCCATGACCGGTCACCTGTTGGGTGCGGCGGGCTCGGCTGAGTCGATCTTCACCATCCTGGCGCTGAAAGAGCAGATCGTTCCGCCCACCATCAACCTGGACAACCCCGACGAGGGTTGCGACCTGGACTTCAACCCCCAGGGCGCCCGCCAGGTCGAGATGGAGTACGCGCTGTGCAACTCCTTCGGTTTCGGTGGCACCAACGGCTCTCTGCTGTTCAAGAAAGCCTGACACACGCTGTCGTCAATGAGCGCCCTTCGGGGCGCTTTTTTTGTGCCTGCACGCCAGCCTACGGGAAGAAGGTAGGGTTGGCGGGGTGAGTCGCGGACTGGCAACCCCGGCTGAAGTGTCGGACAATGGCGCGACAGTTAGCCGTTAGGGAAGAAAATCAATGAGTCAGGTAGCCTTTATCGGCCTGGGCGTAATGGGGTATCCCATGGCCGGCCACCTTCAAGCCCAGGGACATGACGTGTGCGTCTACAACCGCACCACCGCCAAGGCCGAAGCCTGGTGTCAGCAGCACGGTGGCCGTTGGGCGGCCACCCCCGCCGAGGCAGCCCGCGGCGCCGAGTTTGTGATGGTCTGCGTCGGCAACGACGATGACCTGCGCTCAGTGGTGCTGGGGGATGACGGGGTGCTGGCCGGGATGCAGGAGGGCGCCATCCTGGTTGACCACACCACCGCGTCCGCCGACGTGGCCAGGGAACTGGCCGCCCTGGCCGCAGCCCAGGGCAAAGGCTTCCTTGATGCGCCGGTGTCCGGCGGTCAGGCCGGGGCGGAAAACGGCGTATTGACCGTGATGCTGGGAGGCGACGCCGGCCAGTTTGAGCGCGCCAAACCGGTGATGGACGCTTACGCCCGCTCAGCCGTGCTGATGGGGCCGGTGGGCAGTGGCCAGCTGTGCAAAATGGTGAACCAGATCTGCATCGCCGGAGTGGTTCAGGGGCTGGCGGAGGGGCTGCACTTTGCCCAGAAGGCCGGGCTGGATGGCGACAAGGTGGTGGAGGTGATCAGCAAGGGCGCCGCCCAGTCCTGGCAGATGGAGAACCGCTCCCACACCATGCTGCGGGACCAGTTTGAGTTCGGTTTTGCCGTCGATTGGATGCGCAAGGATCTGGACATTGCGCTGACCGAAGCCCGCCGCAATGGGGCGCAACTGCCGCTGACCGCGCTGGTCGATCAGTTCTACGCCGAGGTGCAGAAGCTGGGCGGCGGCCGGTGGGACACCTCATCGCTGAAAGCCCGATTAAAAGACTGATTCAGCGTTTCGGCCCAGGCGCTTTCTGAACCGGATTGCGCTCTCGCCAGAAAAGCACAAGCCGCCTTCGGGCGGCTTGTCGCTTATGGGCTTTAGGACGCATGTTTGACGACCAGCTCGACCGGGCTGATGGCACTCAGGGCGGCACGGGCGGCGTTCGCCTGGCTGACTTGTCCCCCCGCTTTTTCCACCAGTACCGCACGCTGGATCTGATCAAACCCGACCCGGTGACGAGCCATGGCGGCCAGCGCCATCTGCATCGGCGGCAGACTGGGATTGAAGGCGGCGTTTTCGGCATAACGACCGACAAACACCTGGCCATCGGCGCAGGCCAGCGCCACGGCAGAAGGGCTGTGGGAGTAAGGGGCGTAGCTCAGGCGGGCCTGTTCGAGGGCGGCCTGTTCCAGCGCGTCCCCGCCGTCCAACTGCAGTGCCTGGCCGGAGGCGGCCATCAGGCCCACTTCCACCCCAAGGTCTTTGGGGCCAAAGGCGTAGGGCAGGTAGTGGTGCAGGGCACCCTTATCCTGTCCCGGCAACACAATCACCAGCTCGTCCGCGCTGTTCAACTCGTTCATAAACTGGCGGCAATGGCCGCATGGGGAGGCGTTTACCACGATCTCTGTCAGTCCGGTTTCACCACTGAGCCAGGCGTGGCTGATGGCGGACTGCTCGGCATGCACCGAGTGGAACAGGGCCTCTCCGGCGAGTTCAAGGTTGGCACCGAAATAGAGATCACCGTGGCGTCCGCGGGCAATGGCACCCACTTCGAAGTGGGAGACCGGCGCCTGAGAGAAGCTGGCCGCCAGGGGCAGCATCGCCAGCAGCAGGTCATGGCCGGTCAGGCCGCAGTCGTGTTCCAGAGCCTGAACATCGTCGGCGCTCAGAAACCCGGTGAACGGCTGGGTCAGGCGCGATGTCAGGGCCCTGGCCAGTTCAGCGGGGAGCTGTTTCAGGGCGGTCTCAAAGGTGAAGGCCATACTGCTGGCTCCAATGTTTGGGATGAACACAGTGTAGGCAGTTGTGGATGGAAATAATGTGCGCGCCATCACGACGCGCATTCTGAACAACGGGATCCGTGGGCTACAAGGACTGGAGATAGTGACCCAGCGCGGTCAGCAAACGCACCTTCTCCTCGTCCTGGGCGTGCTCTTCAAACAGGCTTTCAAGGTGATGCACGTAATCGGGGTCGCTGAGGGCCTGTTTGCAGTGCTCATGCCAGCGATACTGCTCCGCTTCGTTCAGGGTCTGCGGGAAGTTGCGGGCCCGGTAGCGGAAAAACAGTTTGGGCAGTCGGGCATCGATAAACTGCGGCTCGAGCGCGGCCAGGTGCTCCGGTGAGGTGCTGCGAACCAGCTCCATCTGCGCCCGGTCCGCCTCGTTAAAGAAACCACCGTACAACTGGATGTCCGGGTTGTCCGGCTCCCGCTGCGGCGGCGTTTCATCGCTGAACAGGCCGTGCAGTTTTTCCCGGATGGCGGCGTGGTTGGCGCGCAGCAGTTTGTAGTGCTCTCGGCAGGCGGCCTTATCCAGGCCCAGACGCTCGGCATTGGCGTCCTCCAGGGTGCTGGCCGGCGCAATAAACGGCGACTTGTTCATGTGCACCAGCTTAACCGGTACCCGCGGCTCACCCTCGGCACGCTCACTGGCTTTCTGGTACAGCTTGGCCTTGAGGGTATCGATGTCCCACTCCAGCAGCGGCGTCGGGTCCATCGCCAGATCGACACACGCTACCGCATTCTTGTTGTCCGGGTGCCAGGCCATCGGCAACACCAGCGACGCGCAGCCCTGGGCGGCGGGGAATCGGGAGCTGACGTGCAGCAGAGGCTTAAGCGCCAGGATGTCGATCTGGCTGGCGGCAAAGCGTTTGTTGCGCAGGCGGAAGGCCCAGTCGTACAGCTTGGGCTGGGTGGTTTTGATCAGCTTGGCCAGGGCGATGGTGGCCTTCACGTCGGAGACGGCGTCGTGGGCGCTCTCGTGGCCGATGCCGTTAGCGGCGGTCAGGTGCTCCAGTTTGAAGCTGGGGGCGCCATCTTCCCGCTCCGGCCAGACGATGCCGTCCGGGCGCAGGGCGTAGCACGCCCGTACCAGATCGATGATGTCCCAGCGGCTGTTGCCGTTTTGCCACTCGCGGGCGTAAGGGTCGTAGAAGTTACGGTAGAGGCCGTAACGGGTGATCTCATCGTCGAAACGGATGGAGTTGTACCCCACGGTGCAGGTGCCGGGGCGGGCCATCTGCTCATGCACTCGCGCCATAAAGTGGGCTTCCACCTCACCCAGCCGGTTGGCCTTCTGCGGCGTGATGCCGGTTATCAGGATCGCCTCCGGCTTGGGCAGGTAGTCGGCGGGCAGACGACAGTAGAACTCGACCGGCTCCTCGATGATGTTGAGATCCAGGTCGGTCCGGATCCCGGCGAACTGTGCCGGTCGGTCGCGCGCCACATCGGCACCCCAGGTCTCGTAATCGTGCCAAAGCAGGGTTTGGTCTTGCTGCATTCCGGTATTCCGCTGACAAAATCAAAACGCCAGTGTACCAGAAAGTGAAGGGATTTTAGGGCGCCAGGGGGCGCCCTGGCAGGCTTTATCGAGTGAGCAGATCGAACAGCCGATCTTTTAACCTCAGTCGCGTCATCTTCAGGTTCTGCAGATTGTCATCGCTGATGGGAGAGCCCGCCAGTTCCAGGCGCCGGATCTCGTCATCAACCTGATGATACTGCTCGGACAGTTCAGCAAAGAGTGGGTCGGATTCGGTGCGTTGGTCGATTTGGTTGGCGAGCTTTGGAAACTCGTGGGGAAGGTCGTGCGGTTCACCCAGCATAATCGCCTCCGGAGTAGGGGAGTTGAACACTTCCTAATCATAGTCACGAAGGCACAGGACGTCAGGGTGCCAGGGCGACCGAAAGCGGGTGCGGTTTAAAAAATGGCAAAAAACCGATAAAATTACGCCTTTTTCCGCAGGGCTGCACGCGAAAACTATTGTCGCTGTGGGCAAGAATAATTATTAAATGGGTGCCGCATATGAACATTCCTGCCGAAGTTTCGACCTTGCAGATTTTCCCCAAGCGCCGTTTCAAAGTGTACCAACAGCGTCAATTGGACAAGATTGACCTGGTCGAGCGGTTGCCTGAGGCGCTGAAGTTCGAAATGAAGGTGGTGGCCAGCGTGCTGCCGTTTCGGGTGAACGAATACGTCGCCAACGACCTGATCGACTGGGATAACCTGCCGACGGATCCGATCTTCCAGCTTTCCTTCCCCCAGAAGGGGATGCTGGCGCCGGAGGCGTATGAGCGCATGGCCGCGTTGCTGCGCCAGAACCCGACGCCGAACGAGGTGTTTGAGTTGGGTCAGACCCTCAGAGCGGAGATGAACCCGCATCCTGCCGGACAGATGAGCCTCAATGTGCCGGAGCTCGATGGCGAGAAGCTGCCGGGCATGCAGCACAAATACAAAGAGACCGCGCTGTTCTTCCCGTCCCAGGGCCAGTACTGCCACAGCTACTGCACCTTCTGTTTCCGCTGGGCCCAGTTTGTCGGCAAGGCGATGCGCTTTAACTCCAACGACGCCGACACGCTGCACCGCTATCTGGCGGCGCACCCCGAGATCAGCGATCTGCTGATCACCGGCGGTGATCCCATGGTGATGAAAACCAATAAGATTGCCCAGTACGTCGAGCCGCTGATCGACAATGAGGCGCTCGAACATGTCCAGACCGTGCGTTTTGGCACCAAGGCGCTGACCTTCTGGCCCTATCGCTTTGTGACCGACGACGATGCGGACGAGTTGCTGGCCCTGTTCCGTCGCCTGGTGAAGAGCGGCAAGCACGTCTCCATCATGGCCCACCTGAACCATTGGCAGGAGATGGAGACCCCCATTTTTGAAGAGGCGGTTCGCCGCATCCGCGCCACCGGCGCCAACATCCGTGCCCAGGCGCCGCTGCTCAGGAACATCAACGACAATGCGGACGACTGGGCGCGCATGTGGCAGAAGCAGGTGAAGCTGGGCATCATCCCTTACTACCTGTTTGTGGAGCGGGATACCGGGCCGAAACGCTACTTCGAAGTGCCGCTGTACCGGGCGTACGAGATCTACCGCGAGGCGATCACCAAGGTGTCCGGCCTGGCCCGCACCGCCCGGGGGCCGAGCATGAGTGCCGGCCCCGGTAAGGTGGAGATCCAGGGCATTAGCGAAGTGGCGGGGGAGAAGGTGTTTGTGTTGCGCTTTATCCAGGCCCGTAACCCGGAGTGGGTACAACGGCCCTTCTTTGCTCAATACGATGAGAACGCCCACTGGCTGGATGATCTCAAGCCGGCGTTCGGTGAAGCCAGGTTCTTCTGGCAGGCGGAGTATGAGGCGATGGGGGGAAAACTCGGAGCCTGAACCGGCCCCTAAGAAAACGCCCCGCAATTGCGGGGCGTTTTTTTCAGCGCTGGCAGGTGGCGACCGCGAGGTCGACCAGCACTTCAGCCATATTCAGCTCGGGGTGAGCCGCTTCCATGCCCTTGAAGCCCGGGGAGGAGTTGGCTTCACACAGCAGGTAGTGGCCGTCTTCACCACAGAGGAAGTCCAGGCCGGCGATGTCCAGGTTCAGCAGGGTGGCGACGCGCACGGACAGCTCCACCAGTTCGGGGGTCAGTTCCTGCGGGGAGGTGGTGCCACCGGCGTGAACGTTGGCTTTGAACTCGCCTTCGGCCGCCTGGCGCACCATGGCAGACACCACTTTACCGCCCACAACGATCACGCGAATGTCGCGGCCGTGG
>CAZWED010000168.1:0-591 GCA_964632645.1 uncultured Ferrimonas sp.
CACGGGCGCATGGCCGGCCGCGGCAAGGAGACATTGATGACCGCGTTCAAGCAGGGCCGCCTGGACCTGCTGGTCGCGACGACGGTGATCGAGGTGGGGGTTGATGTGCCCAACGCCAGCCTGATGATCATTGAAAACCCGGAACGACTGGGCCTGGCCCAGCTGCACCAGCTGCGGGGCCGGGTGGGCCGGGGCGACGTCGCCAGCCACTGCGTGCTGCTGTATCACCCGCCGCTGTCCAAGACCGCCCAGTCCCGACTTGGGGTGTTGCGGGAGAGCAATGACGGCTTCGTGATTGCCCAGCGTGACCTGGAGATCCGCGGGCCGGGTGAGGTGCTGGGCACCCGCCAGACCGGCCTGGCGGAGCTCAAAATTGCCGATCTGGTGCGCGATGCCGATCTGATCCCTCAGGTGCAGCGACTGGCTCAGCACCTGATGGACCGCTACCCTTCCCGTGTACCCGCCATCATTGATCGCTGGCTCGGTGGGCGGGAAATTTACAGTCAGGCCTGAGGATGTCACTGGACAGCCTCCGGGTTTTGTTCAAAATGGTAGGAACAATCAGGGAGATAGGATCTGACGATGTATCAA